>DATLAJ010000131.1 GCA_035527515.1 bacterium | reverse complement strand
ACCACTCATCGCTTTCATCGCATGCGCTTTCTCACCAGCAAAACACAATGCCGCGGCCGATTCTAATGGCCTGTCCAAACACGGGACGGCTGGCGGCGCCAGTGGTTCAGTTGGTGGAGTGGATGCTTGAATTGCCCAGGCCACTTTCTGATGTCTGGGCGGAGCACGACGCGGGGACGGCAGCTTCCGAGAGAAGCTCCGCCCCACACCTGGAACCAAATTACAGCTCTCGGCTGCGGTCTGCCGCGGCCATTCTCTCCGAGATGAGCTTTCCAATTCTCTGCTTGAAGACGGCGGCATCGAACTTCTGCGCCGCCTCACGCAGCTTCTCAGGCTCAAGTCTGAGGCTTTCGGACCGATGGATGGCCTCGATGAGAGAGGCTGGCGTCTGCTCGGGGAATAGGACGCCGGTCTTGCCGTCCTCAACCGTCTCCAAAACCCCGCCAGCGGCAAAAGCGATCACCGGTCGCCCTGACGCGAGCGCCTCAACAGGCACGATACCGAAATCCTCGACGCCGGAGAAAAGCAGTGCCCTGCACCGGGACAGGCGCCAGGCGACCTCCTCGTCTGGGAGCGCCCCCAGAAACTCCACGTTACGAGGCGCCATTTTTCTGAGCTGTCTCTCGTGTTGGCCTTCGCCGATTATCTTGAGCTTTCGGTCGAGGCCCTTGAACGCTTCAATGGCGATGTCAAGGCGTTTGTATGGTGCGAAAGCGGAGACAATGAGGTAGTAGTCCTCGGGAGAGTCGGGGGCGATTGTGAACCTCGAGAGATCGACAGGCGGGTAGATAACGACTGATTCCCGCCCATAATAGCGTTTTATTCGTCCGGCGACGAACTCGGAGATTGCGACAAAATGCTGGACCCTATCTGATGTCTCTCTGTCCCATTTGCGGAGCCTGTTGATGAACGGCGTTACTAATGCTCGTCTGACTGTTCGAGGCGGGAAGTAGGAATCGAACTGGTCCCAGGCGTATCTCATCGGGGTGAGGCAAATACATACTGAGACCGCAGCGGTCGGAGGGACGGCGCCCTTTGCGGCGCAGTGGCTGACGCTGAGGACGAGGTCGTAGCCGGAGAGATCGAGCGATTCGACGGCGCTTGGGAAGAGCGGGAGATAGAGTCGGTAGTGCTTTCGGACGAACGGCAGGTGCTGGACAAAGGAGGTGCGAATCGGATGCTCTTCGATGGTCTTGGAGACCGTTCCCGGGACGTGCAGGAGCGAGAATATCGTCGCGGTCGGAAACATCTCGCAGAGAGCCTCGAGTATCCGTTCGCCGCCTCGGGTGCCAGTCAGCCAGTCGTGAACAATTGCGGTTTTCATGGGTTGCAGGTTCCGAGTTCCAGAACGGAATATCGCGCCGGGAGCTATCCCGTATCTTCCCGGGGCAGGATGATGACCTTGCGGTCTTGGACCTTGAGCCGGCCCTCGGCAAAGAGCTTGATCGCCATCGGATATAGCCTCTGCTCGACGCTATGGACACGCGATCTAAGGGTCTCAACGGTATCGTCCTGCCGGACCTCGACTGGCTCCTGAAGTATGATGGGACCGTGATCGTATTCCTCATCGACGAAATGCACCGTAACGCCTGTGAACCGAACGCCGTGGTCCAAGACCGCCTTGTGCACACGGTCACCGTAATAGCCCTTGCCGCAGAAAGCCGGGATGAGCGCTGGATGGATGTTGATCGCCGGAATCCGCGGCCGTGTTCCCAGCTTGATCAGGTGATTGTATCCCGCGAGGACTATCAGGTCTATGTCGTGCTTCTGTAGTCGTGCGCTGACCGCTTCGGCGAAGTCGATTGGGTCTTTGAAGTCCTTGCGATTGACTATCTCAACGGGGATGCCTGTCTCCTTTGCCCGAACCACACCATAAGCGTCTGGCCTGCTGGAGACCACTACCGCGATTTCAGCCGGCAGACTGCCAGCCTGTATCCTGTCGATGAGGTTTTGTAGGGTCGTTCCCGCGCCGGAGAGCAGCACGGCAAGCGAGACAGGCTTGGTGTCGTAACGAGCGTGGTGAGGCATCGTTTCTATCTGATGCCCGAGCCTATCGGGACGTCCTTGTCAACTGTGAGCAGCGACACTATTTCCTTGCCTTCGGCGGCCAGAACCATCCCTTGGGACTCGATGCCGAATATCTTGGCAGTGGCGAGATTCGCCAGGAATATGATCTTTTTGCCAACCATCTCCTCGGGCGCATAAAACTCCCTCATGCCTGCCACAGCGGTGCGGACCTCATCTCCGATGTCAACCGTGAGCTTCAAGAGCTTCTTTGAGCCCTCGACAGCCTCTGCGGAGATGATCTTGCCCACGACGAGCTGAACCTTCGCGAAATCGTCGATCGTGATCATTGGTTTTCCCTTATGTGTCTTCGCTTTGCCCGAAGCCGGTTTCGGCACGGCGTCCGTCGCGGGCAGTTTCCTCTTGATGAACACGGGTGAGACATCGCCTATTTTGCTGCCCGGCTGAAGGCCGCCCCACCTCACCTGTTGAGGCAGGTTGGCCGTCTGCTGTGCCGAATCGCCGAGCTGGCTGAGCATCTTGGCCGCGGCCGAGGGTATGAAGGGCTGCAACATCCTAAGAATGATGCGGCCTGTCTCGAGAACACAATAAAGGGCGGAGTCGAGCCTCTCGTGCTCGCCGTCCCTGTAAAGAGCCCAGGGCTTCTCGCGGTCTATGAAGATGTTCGCTTTCGATATCAGCTCCCACACAGCCTCGAGCGCCTTACGGAAATCGAGGTCATCAACATATCGGCAGTAAACCTTGAACGTAGACTCGGACATATCTCGCAATTGCGTGCCTGATGCGCCCGTATCTTGCGGTATGCGTCCCTGCAAGTATTTCTTGCACATCGAGAGCGACCGATGAACCAAGTTGCTCAGGTCGTTTGCCAGATCGCTGTTGTATCGCTTTATCAGGTTCTTCTCAGAGAAGTTGCCGTCCTGACCAAACTGGACGTCGCGCATCAGAAAATAGCGCACAGCGTCCGCGCCGAACTCCTTTGCCAGGTAGAAAGGATCGACGACGTTGCCGACACTCTTGGACATCTTCTGGCCAGAGACGCGCAGCCAGCCGTGATTATAGAGCGATTGGGGCAGCGGTATGTCCGCCGACATAAGCATCGCTGGCCAATAGACGCAGTGGAACTTCAAGATGTCCTTACCTAGAAGGTGAAGGTCACATGGCCAGTAGCGGGCGAACAAATTCTCGTCGGTTCCGAAGCCAACGCCCGTGAGGTAGTTGATCAAAGCGTCTATCCAGACGTAGAGCGTGTAGCCCTCGGCGTTCGGGATTTTTATGCCCCACTTGAGGTTCGACCTGCTGATGCAGAGGTCTTTCAAACCTTGCTCGACGAAGCGCCTCGCCTCGTTCATCCTGAAATCTGGCCTGACAAAGTCGGGATGTGCATCGTAGTGCTCAAGTAGGGGCTTCTCGTATCTGGAGAGGGCGAAGAAAAACGCTCGCTCCCGGAAGCGCTCGACGGGCCGGCCACAGTCGGGGCACTTGCCGTCCTCAACCTGTAGGTTGGTCAAGAAGTTCTCCTCGAACTTGCAGTACCAGCCCTCGTATTCACCTTCGTAGATATCGCCCTTCGCCATCATCCGCTCGAGGAACTTCAACACACCCTTCTCGTGTCTTGGCTCAGTCGTCCGAATGAAGTCGTCGTTGGCGATGTCAAACTCCGTCAAGAGCCTTCTCCAGACCTCGGCTATCTCGTCAACGTATTGCTGCGGCGCTATCCCCTTCGCGGCGGCTGCCGACTGAACCTTTTGCCCGTGCTCGTCCATCCCCGTCAGAAACATCACGTCGTAGCCCATTGCCCGCTTGTAGCGGGAGAGGACGTCCGCTGCGATCGTGGTGTAGGCGTTGCCGATGTGCGGCACGCTGTTTGCATAGTAGATCGGCGTCGTGACGTAGAATGTACTCTGTGACATGTCAGATGTTCTCTATATCAAACGGAAGCAACAGCGATTCAACAGCCGGTAATATGCCATTCGACCAGGATTCGATCAAGCCGGCACATTCCTGAGAAACCGTAGCGACGGACGCAGGCGGGGCCGGCATTATGCTCATCCATGCGTATTCGTGAGCAATTCGATCAGTGCAAGTGAAGCGGTGTAGCCCACACATCAGTAACGGGCGACATGCTCCCCGGCCAGCAGAACGCCGTGTAGAATGTGTAAGTCCCCGGAGCGAGGGAGCCGTCCAGAACCACGTCAATGAAGGTGATAGCGTTTGGGCAGAAATGTCCGGGCAGTGGGCGAAACTCAAGAGGCGCAAGCTGCGTGTCGAAGGCTGGTAGGGACAAGATGCCTCCGTCCGGGAGAACGATTAGCGCGTATAGGTCAACGTCGAGCGGCTCGCCAGGATTGTAGCAGTAGAAGCTCGCCGTGAGCCGGTCGCCGGCGTAGAAATCCTCGCCATTTGCCAAGATGGCGGCTGTTGGCGCCCCATCGCTGGGGTATGTCCCGACACAATTCGAGACCTGAGACCAGTTGGCGGAATCGTCAATCGCCTTGATCGCAAAATAGTAATAGCTTCCGGGCGAGAAGCCCGAGATGACGAAGTGCTCGGCGGCGCCGCTTATCTGAGGCGTCCAGGACGTCGAATCGGCGTAAACGGTGGCGGCTGGCCAGTTGGTCTCGTTGATCGGCGCATCGGCGAACCTCAGCTCGTAGTCGCTCGCAGTCCCGAACCTCCCATTGTCGCCAGTTGCGGTGAACCTCAGTAGTATCTCGCCCGTATTGAGCCATTTCCGAGCAGAGAGGTCGAATATCGGCGAAGGGGGCACGGATTCGCCGGTCGGTGTTGCCGAGGCGACGTTCGAGATTCGTGAGGCGTTCTGCGCCTCGTCAATGGCTTTGATGGCGAAGTATAAAACTCTGTTGGCCGTAAGGTTAGAGACGGCGAAAGTCTCGAGGCTTCCGGCGGGTTGCGGGACCCATGCAAGAGATGGCTGATAAAGGGTTGCGCTAGGGAAGTTCTCGGAGGTGATCATCGAAGATGAGTATCTGAGTTCATAGGATGAGGCTTCACCCTCGATGCCGTTGTCGCCGGTTGCGGTGAATCTCAACGTAACAGAGTTTTCGCCGGGCGTGGCCGATAGATCACGTATCGATGATGGTGGGACCGTGTCCTGACCGGACATGGCCGATGCGCTGTTTGAGACGTCCGATTCGTTTGAGCTGTCGTCGAACGCCTTGAGCGCGAGGTAATAAGCTCTGCCCGACAGAAGGCCTGAGATGGTCTTGAGCTCCTGCTCACCTGAGGGCAGTGGGGGCCAGGCGAGCGAAGGCTGGAACGTCTCGACGAACGCCCAATTGGCGGCCGTGATCTCGAACAGGGCGTATTTGAGAATGTATCTGGTGGCCACTCCCAGGTCGCCATCGTCGCCGGTCGCGGTCCACGAAAGGATGAGTTCGCCCTCGACCTGGCTCTCCTCGGCGGCAAGGTCGTTGATGCGAGCTGGAGGCACGCGGTCCTGACCTCCCCCAGCGGAGGCGCAGTTTGAGACGTTCGACCAGTTGCTGGCGTCATCGAGCGAGATGACTGCGAAGTAGTATGCGGTGCTGCTTTCAAAGGTTGAGATGACCCAGGATTCCTGGCTGCCGGCCGTCTTGGGGACCCAATCGTGCGAGGGAGCGTGGACCTCGGCCGCGTCCCAGTTGGCCTCGTTGATGAAGGACTCGGAGTATCTCAGCTCATAGCCGACGACCGTCCCGACTGTTCCATCGTCCCCGGGCGCAGTGAAGCTCAACGTTATCTGGCCCTCGAGCGGCCCGGAGACGGCAAACAAGTCGTCAATTGTCGCCGGCGGCACATCGTCGGACGGGGCCTCGGTCGAGGCGAGGTTGGACATTGCCGATGCGTTGTCGAGGTCGTCGAATACCTTCAGCGCGAAGTAGTATGTCTTTTGTGCGTCGAGGCCAGTGACGCTCTTCTGCTCCTTCACGCCAGCCTCCAGCGGAACCCAAGCGGTGGAGGGCGAATAGAGGGTTGCGCCCGAGAACCCTGACGCCTCGAACGGCTCGATGCTGTATCTCAACTCATAGCGGGTCGCCGTGCCCGTTTTGCCATCATCACCGGCTGCGGTCCAGCTGATGTCGCAGATTGTGGGGTCGTCCGTGTCCCTTTGGGCAAAGAGGTCCTCGACCTTCGCGGGTGGGATTCTGTCCGAGCCGGACCCGACGAACAGCATCTCGATCGTCGAGTCGGCCACGTTGGCCCCACTGTCACATGCGTGGACGCTAAGCTCGACCACGCCTTGCCCGCTGTATGAAACGGGAAGATATGTCGAATAGATGAAATCGCCGGCGCGGAGGTCGCCGTGCGTGCCATCATCGTAGAGCACGGTTTTTACCTCGCCCCCGATTGGGAGCAGATTCGCCTCTACCGACGTTATGTTCTGATGTCCGTCCCTTTGAACCGCACAGACGCAGAACAGGACGTCTGCCTCGCCATCTCTTCCCTCGGTCATGTCCACCAGGCTGGGGTAGGCCAGTGCGAACGCTATCTCGACAGTGGCGCTGCCGCCGCTCTCACGCACTGAACGCTGTGTAGTTGCAGTGTCAACCGAGATTTGAGCCAGCTCGGCCTGGGAAACGGTGAAACTTCCCGTCTGAGGCACGAATAATGTCTCGAGGTTGAGTGGACCCTGGGCAAAATCCTCGGTCATGAGGTAGTAGGTGCCTGGGGCAGGGTAGAAGCTCACCCTTCCCGAGGCGCCGAGGCTGCCCTCGTTCTTGCGGCCCAGGTAGAACCCATTCTCCTCGAATAGGTATGCCCTTGCAGATGAGAAGGGCGTCCCGTTCTTGGTGACGTTCACCTCGATCTGGTTTTGGATAAACGTCTTTGCGACTGTCGTTGAGTCCCCGGCCGAGAGGCTCACGAGGCGCTCCGTTCTGGAATCTTGGGCATCAGTTCCCGCTGTGAACTGGAGCCGATACTCGCCTGGGGGAACGGTTAGCGTCCGTTTGCCGTCATCACCAACGCCATACTCGGGCGTTGAAGCGACCCATTTGCCCAAGTTCTCGTCGAAGACCGTCACGTCGCCGTTGCACGACCCATTGTTGTTCTCGATCCTGGCATTGATGTTCGCCGTATCGACGACGATGTCGCGATCGAGGTTCTGTCCGCTGTTGACAGCGAAAGGCGAGGCAAGCCTCTGGACGAAAGCAGGCCCGTCGAACCCGTTATACGTGAGCTCCGCGTCGTATTGTCCGACCAGAAGGACGTAGGAGCTCTGGCCCAATGGCAAGTTGCCGAGGTTGGGAGCCTCAGCGCTTTTTTTGTCCTTGCGGAATAGGCTCGCAAAGTCCTTGTAGCCGGCCGATTCGGGGACGTAAACGAAGAGACCAAGATTGCTCGGGACTGGCCCGGCAGTGTCGAACGTTGAGAGCGTAACCTGGCCCTGGGCAACCGTCTCCCGCTCCTGTTTTCTCTCGCCGGAGGAGAGGTGTATGTTGGCCACGATCGGGCCAACGGCGATGCTGTTGGGATCGACGTATTGGTAACGAAAGCTGAATGTGTCGGGCATCAGGTTGAAGGTGTGGTCGTTTGCGGCCAGGAGCGGATAGCCGTCGTCAGCCGTAAGGAGCTCGCCGGATGAGTTGTATATCCAGAGCCTACCCTCGGCGGACCCGTTAAGGTCCCGGAGATCGACCCAAATCGTGCCATTATCGAACGTAACGGTATCGGCATCTGTCTCGCCATCTATTAGCCCGAATCCCCGTGTGAGAACGCACGTCTGAGGCGAGGGCGTGTCATATATATATTTGATGGTATAGGTGCCCGCTGGAACCTGCCACTGCTCGAAGCCATCGTCGCCAACGCCGTATCGCGATGTCTCCTCCACAAGCGCTCCCGTTTGCTGATCATAGATCGAGGCGCGGCCGCTGCATGGGCCATTGAGGTCATGTAGATAGACGCCCAGCGTGCATGAGTCGGAGCCGCGCTCGTAGTCCAGCAGGTTCAGCGTGTAGGAATTGGTCTCAAGATCGTTCGCGTCGATGTCGAAGAAAAAACGCTCGATTGGCTCGCCCGATTCGGGTGCGAAGAAGACCTGAACGGAGTATGTGCCGGGCACGAGGCTTTCATAGGAGCAGAGCCCGCCCTCGTGCGCAAGCGCACTTGCGACCGCCTCGCCGGTGTCCTGGTTGAAAACAAAAGCTGTCGCGGAGCTCGCCGGCACGTTCTCGCCATCATAGCGGACCGTCAGCGACAGACCGCAGCCCCGCTCGACAGTGGTCTGGAGCGTCTTCGTCTCGCCCGGCTCGAGCGTTTGGCCCACCAAAAACCAGGTCTTAGGTGGGTCAACAAGCGAGTTCTCGATCCGAACGCTCACGCTGCCGGCTGGGACATATCCGAAGTCAACCAAGCCGCCTGCGCCCGGGCTCCTGTCCTCCGCAATCACATCGAAACTCGCATCGTGTATCAGTGCGAGCTTTACGCCATCATCGATGACCGGCGTCCCTGCCGCATCCTTCACCAGACACTTGAGCCTCGCGACCTCGTCCAGCAGGATCGGCAGACTAGCGCTTCCGTCGGCGGGCGCCGCAAGCGTGAAGTAGTATCGTTCCAGATGGACGAGCCCTCGGGTATAGACCAACTTTGCTTTATAGTCGCCCGCAACGACCTCGCCAAAATCCACGCGACCAGACGCGTCGCACTGCCGGCTGGCGACAACTTCCGAGAACGGAGCTGACTGGCGCGAGAGCGAAACCGTTGCCGAGTTGGATGGTGCACGCCCGAACGAATCGGAGACCGTGAAAATAAGGCTTGAACAGAGCGGTATCTTGACGCGCCGCGTCTGATTCGAGAGTGGTTGAACCACAATGTCGAACGTGTGAAAGCCGGCATCGGTGCGCATTGACCAGTGGCGAACCCTGGCGAAATATATTCCCGGAGCCACGTTATCGTAGTGCGCCTCGCCCAGGCCGTCGCAACGCGTCTGGCCGACGAGCGTGCTGGAGACCTGGTCGTATAGATAGACGTCTATATCGCCCGTTGGCACCGATCCCGCCTGGGAGCGAACCTGTATCTTGAGGTCGCCGCCAGAGCGGAAGCTGATCGTCTCGTTAGCTGTCTCGCCCGAGCCGACGACGATGTGGTGCTTGAACTTGACCACGACAGGCTGCACACCTACATGCTTAACCCTGACGAAATATGTCTCGGCGCCAAGCCCCGAGAAGGTGAGCTTGCCATTCTGGTCCGTCTCGATCTCGCCCGGCGGGTCCTTGAACGCGAAACTGTGCTCCACGAAGACTGCACCTAGCGCATCGCCGGCCGAGACAGGGCCAGAATCGTCAAGAACTGTCAGCTCGATGCTCGCCGCAACCGCGCCTGAGACGAGGCCAAGCAAGCAGAGAGCAGCCGCAAAAGAGGCCAGTATCCTCAGCTTGAAAAGCAAGGTTGTGTAATTCGCACGTATCATTCCTTATCCCTCAACTTGCTCTGCCCGATTTCGCCATCCCTCCTGATATAATAACGCATTCAGCACTCGGTGAGCCAGTATTCTTATTTAACACGGGCACAGTTGCGTGAGATGCCTATTGGCCACGCTCTTCAACAGTCGCTAAATACGCTTCTATTGCGTCCTTGATGTTCTCCAGGGCCTCATCTTGGTTCTGTCCCTGTGACCAGCAGCCCGGCAGCCCGGGAGCCCAGACCGCATAGCCTTCTTCCGTCTTCTTGAGACTTACTTTGTATCTCATAAGGCCTCCAATGTTCTCTCAAACATCTCGCTCATTGTATCGAAGCAAACCACGTATGGATGGCGCTCGGAGCCATGCCAAGTATCCCTGCGCCGATGCTTCTTCACAGCTTACAACCGACTCAAAAGCGTCTCGATAACGCTCCTGCGAATCGCATCCGAAAGCGTCTTCGCTATGGCGAGCAATTCCTCCGCTTCATCCCGAGTCTTGCTGACGAACTTTACGTCCTCGATACTAGCGAGATTGATCAACACATTCATGTAGGCGCTCTCCGCGGCCGCATAGCCCATGATAGCTGAAACGCCGGCGTCGCTCAGAGAGTTCACGTTCCCCTTCTCGGCCACAGTCTTGGCCAGCTTCAGCGCAGAAAGCGACCTTCTCAAGACCGACAACGGGACCACCGTGGCAGCCTTCGTGGCATCCTGAATGGCTCTGTTTCGCTCGGCCTGCTGCTCAGGCGTCTTCTTCTTCATCCGCATCTTCGCCATCACACTGTCAAAAGCATCAGCATCAGCGTCGATCGTGCGCAAAAACTCGTCCTTCAGCGGCTGGCCCGCTAAAGCAATGTCCGACATCTCAGCATCATGGTCCAAATAGCCCTTCTTACCGTGCGTCAGGTTCGCAACCATTGCCGCAAGCGAGGCGCTCATCGCACCCGCCAACGCGGCAACACTGCCGCCGCCGGGCGCGGGCGAATCCGTTGACAACTCGTCCGCGAAATCACAGAGCGTCATTTTCCTCAGAGAGCTCTCATCATCGCCAAATTGATATTCGATTATCTTCTCCTGGGGATCGAACGGAGCTACCTCGCTCATACCCATCGACTGCGCGGCGACGCGGATAAGCTCCTTCTCCGGCTGGCCGGGGCACTTGCCCTGCTTCTCAAGGTAATAGCGCCCAGCCACAAGCATCGCCTCTTTCGGTATGAGCCCTACGAGCTCCGTCCCCGTTACCACAAGCCCTCGCTTCTGCGCCTCTTCCCTGCACACCTCAACTGCCCAATGCGGCGGCGTTACCTTGTAGTTGGTCAGGTTCATCGAAATCTGCGCCATCGCATACTCGTCGATATACCAGCCCGTGCCCTTACAGAACTTCAGCCGCCCAGGCTCCATAACCGCCTTACCGTTCTCGTCCCGCACTATCTTGTTGTTCTCATCTCGCTTGGCCCGGCCAGCCTCACGAATGCTCATCGCGATATCCTTTGCCTTCTTCCCGTCACGGGTGTTCAGGTTGACGTTGTAGGCGATAAGGAACTCCCTCGCGCCTATCGTCGTCAGCCCGGATTTGGCGTTGAAGACCGGCTCTCCAAAGTCGGGCGCCCACTCTGGGTCCTTGAACTTCTCAGCCAGCCCTTCGTACTCACCTTTTCGGCAGTTGGCGAGATTCTCTCGCTCCGGCTTCTGCGCCGCCTCCTCGTAGAGATAGACTGGAATGCCGAGCTCAGCCGCCACGCGCTTCCCGACCTCCTTGGCCATCTCGACGCAGTCCTCCATCGTAATGCCCGCCACGGGCACGAACGGGCACACGTCGGTCGCGCCCATCCGACCATGCGCTCCCTTGTGCTTAGTCATGTCGATGAGCTCCTGTGCCTTCCTGATCGCATTGAAGGCCGCCTCCTTCACGCCCTCCGGCGTTCCGATGAACGTCACGACCGTCCGGTTCGTGTCCGCCCCCGGGTCAACGTCGAGAAGCTTCACCCCGGCGGTCCCGGCGATCGCGCCCGTTATCTCGTCGATGACCGCCCTATCTCGACCATCGCTGAAGTTCGGCACACATTCCACAAGCTTTAACATCATTCCACCTCGCAATATCAAACGCTCGATTATTCCCGCATGGGTAAAATGTCCAATCTATAATATGCGGAGGGGCGGCGAGGTCAAGATCGGAGCGGGCAATCCATGTGGTGGTCGTGGTTGATTTGGCGCCCACGAAAGCTGTATTTTGATTGTGGTCGCATATTGCGCGGCATCTGCAGGCTTTTTATACGGACAGAAACAGGGGAGTAGCATGACCCCAGCGAGCTTTCGGAGGACACATTGAGCGCACACAACAGCGCCTTGGAGGTCAGAGAGCCTCGGCAGATGACGTTCTGGCCTGATCATCCGTCCGCCGAGGACCCTGACTACCTGTCTCGACAGCTGATCACCTATATAGGGAACAAGCGTGCGCTTCTGGGCAACATCGGCGGCGCAGTCGAGCGAGTCAAGCGCCGGCTCGGTAAGAGCCGGCTTCGAGTCTTCGACGCGTTTAGCGGGTCGGGAGTTGTGTCCAGATACCTGAAGGCGCACGCTTCCTTGCTGATCAGCAACGATCTTGAAGACTACGCTGCTGTGACAGCGCGCTGTTACCTGCGTAACAGGAGCACCGTTGACCTTCCGGCCATCTCCCAGATCGTCGCTGATCTGAACGCTAGGGTGAGAAGCGATGCGCTCCCGCCTGGTTTCATCGAAGAGCTCTATTCCCCCCGAGACGAGACTCACATCGCCAAAGAAGACCGGGTCTTCTACACACGCGACAACGCCCGACGTCTAGACAACTACCGCCGGCTGATCGAGTCCGCGCCCCTCGACGTAAAAGACATGCTCTTGGGCCCTCTGCTTAGTGAGGCGTCAATCCACGCCAATACCGCAGGGATTTTCAAGGGCTTCTACAAGAACCGGCACACCAAGGTCGGCCAGTTCGGTGGGAGCGGTTCAGACGCATTGGTTCGAATCATGGGCGAGATCAAGATGGAACGGCCTGTCCTAAGCCAATTCGAGTGCGACTACAAGGTGCTGCAAGAAGACGCCAATTCGGTCGCGCACAGTCTGGAGAATCTCGACCTCGCATACATCGATCCGCCCTACAACCAACACCCCTATGGATCAAACTACTTCATGCTCAATCTTCTGGTGCGATATGAGAGGCCAACGCACGTGAGTCGTGTCTCCGGCATACCCACCGGTTGGCGGCGCTCTGGCTACAACGTGCGCGCGCGGTCGTTGCCTCTGCTAAAACAACTCCTACACGCGATCGACGCCCCGTTCCTTTTGGTCTCATTCAACAACGAGGGTTTCATTTCGCCGGACAAGATGCGCGCGATGCTAAACGAGATCGGTTCGGTCGATGTTCTCGAAACGCAGTACAATGCGTTCCGGGGGAGCAGGAACTTCAACAACCGGCCAATCCATGTGACGGAGCAGCTCTTACTGGTGGAACGGAGATAGCAGCCATGGCACGTAAACATCAACTGCGAGAACAGCGCGCCGGCACAGTGATAAACCTGAGCTCGAAGAAGCAAGAAGGGCGTCTTGGGAAGGCCCTGGCGGCAGTTGCAGAGCGGCTCCAGACCTGAGTTCAGGGTCAGGTTGCACCATGAGAGTGGAAGCTGGCCGCTATCGTGAGCCGCTTACGAGCTCTCTTCCCGGACATGCAGTTCCACTATTACTTCGGTACTTCTGCAATGGGGCCCGACGGAGGGATTCTCTCGATTGAGGACGAGAACGGCGCCTTGTTTCCCGTACTCATTGTTGAGGTTAAGAATCAGGGCACCAACGACTTGCGGCGGGCCGAAGGCAAACCGCCACAGGCAAGAGGCAACGCGATTGAGCGCCTTGGGGAAAATGTAATCGGATTTCGCACTGCTATGTTGAATGAGGGCATTGTCCCATTTGTATGTTTCGGCGATGGCTGTGACTTCGCGGACACAAGCAGCATCCTGGATAGGGTCGTCACGATAGCTATGTTCGGCCCACTCAACCGGATCAACGTTGTGAACGCAGGTGAGCACGGCAGGTTTAACCGCGGCAGTTTCTTCTTCCGTGAGAAGAGCTGGACGCCGGATGAAATGGCGAGTGTCATGTATGAGGTCGCCCAGAGAAGCGTGCACTACTACTACGCCAAGTATGGGAAGACTCGTTTTGTCGTTGCCTCTTGAGGAAAACCGGCAAAGACGAAACAAGACTCTCATGACGGGAAACTGCGGGCACCACGGAATAGAACACTTATTTTGTTGGATGCTGACCGGCTCCGATACGAACAGGCGTTGCGACGTATCGCTTCTACTGCAAGTCAAACCAGGCCGGTTCGTAAACCGCCCCTCCGCCCCACCCGATTTTTGGACAGCCTCCTTGACGAGAGGCTAAATCGGACGACGCAGCACACGGAGCGGCTGAGGAGAGTCCGGCACATATCGACCGCCGGGTGGTTTTCCTGTTGGAGGCATCGAATTGCACCATGCAAAGAGATGTTGGAAAGCTGTGATGAGATGACCAGACTGTGTTGATTGCATTTAGTCAGTTTGTTATGTTGAGGATGTGAACAGCAAGCTTTGGACGTTTAGGTTCGGGAGTCGCAGGTAATTGCACGGGCTGTTACTTAGCATTCCGGTGTTTTTGCTGGCTCTGACCTTCCACGAGGTCGCCCATGGTTATGTGGCGAGGCGCTTGGGCGACCCCACGGCCGAGGAAATGGGGCGCCTAAGCCTGAACCCCGCGAAGCACATCAGCATCTTCGGCACCATTTTGTTCCCGCTCATGCTATATCTCGCCCATTCCCCGGTGATCTTTGGGTGGGCAAAACCAGTCCCAGTCGATGCTAGGTATTTTCGAAACCCATTGAGGGGGATGATGTGGGTCGGCATGGCGGGACCTATGGCCAATTTCATTCTAGCGCTCGCTGGCGCACTGGTGTTTAGGCTTCTGAAAGGCCTCGTAGCTGGGCAGTCAGTGGTGCTTGACTTGACGGTCATGTTCATATTCATCAACCTGATCCTTGGCCTGTTCAACTTAATACCGATTCCGCCGCTCGATGGCAGCCGCATTGTGACCGGGCTTTTGCCCAAACGCCTTGCGGTAGAGTATTTGAAGGTCGAGCGGTATGGTTTCTTAATACTGGTTTTCCTCTTGTATATTGGCGTATTTCGGGATTTCATATTCCCAACCGCGATGCGATGCTTGGAGTTTCTGGTAAGTTGAGCGGGTGATTGCCGGCGTGGCAGTTGGTATTATTCCGATGTTCAATCGATGATGTGAGGAGGCAATGATTGGAAGCGCAAGAGATAGAGCAGCAGCTTCGGGAGCTCTCGAGCCGGATTGAGACAGTACGGGGGTATCTTTGACGTAGATGGCGCCGAGCAGAAGGTGAAGGAGCTTGATGAGAAGCTGAAGTCGGAGGATGTCTGGCTGGACCCAGCTGCGGCTGGTGAGCTGATGAAGCAGCGGGGCACGTTCGCCAAGCGGGTGGAGGAGTTTTCCGCCCTAACTGCGCGATTTGAGGATGCGTCCGTGATGGCGGAGCTAGGCGCCTCGGAGGGCGACGCAGCGGTTCTGGCAGAGGTAGCGGGCGAGGTCCGGGCGATGAGGGACCTGCTCTCTGATATGGAGGTAAGAGCACTTCTTAGCGGCGAAAGCGACGGCAAGAACGCCATTATTCAGATTCAGCCCGGTGCCGGCGGAACCGAGGCGCAGGATTGGGCCGAGATGCTGATGCGGATGTATCTTCACTGGGGAGAGAGAGGTGGCTACAAATGCGAGATTCTCGACCGATTGCCTGGGGATGAGGCCGGCATCAAGAGCGTGGTGATTCTGGTAACAGGGCTTCATGCATACGGCTACTTAAAGGGCGAAACAGGCGTTCATCGGCTGGTTCGGATATCTCCTTTCGATGCCAATCGTCGGCGGCACACTTCGTTCGTGGCGGTCTCGGTCACGCCAGAGGTTGACGATTCGATCAAGATCGATATCGAGGAGAAGGACCTACGGATTGATACCTTCCATGCCAGCGGGAAAGGCGGTCAGCACGTCAATACAGCAGATTCTGCCGTTCGGATAACGCACATCCCAACGGGCGTTGTGGCACAATGTCAGAACGAGCGCTCGCAGCATCGCAACCGGGAGCTCGCGATGAAGATACTCAAGTCCAATCTGTATCAGCTGGAGCTGGACAAGAGGCGAAAGGTTGAACAGGACGAGCACAACGCCAAGAAGGAGATCGCCTGGGGCAGCCAGATCCGTTCTTA
This sequence comes from bacterium, assembly GCA_035527515.1. Lineage (NCBI taxonomy): Bacteria > bacterium. The sequence continues at coordinate 7,222 of DATLAJ010000131.1, read as the reverse complement.
CGTCCTACAGCCATATCAAATGGCCAAGGACCACAGGACTAATGTTGACGTGGGGAACGTCGATGCTGTTCTGGATGGATATATAGACCCGTTTATTCGGGCATTTCTCACTAGGGAGAACCGGAGTTAAAAATGCACGAGCGGTTTAGCAGTCGCAGACTTGCGCTCTTTGGTTGCGCAGTATATTTGCTTCTTGCTGCGATTGAGACAGGCTGCACAAGTGAGAGGCCGGTCGCCAAGCCGCCGAGGCTGGTGGCGCAGTTCGGCTCGGGCGTGATAACTAGGGATGAGTTCCTGTCTGGTTTCGCCAAAGCCAACTACCGCGAGGCGAGGACTTACCTGGAGGACATGGCCTTGCAGAAGGTGATTATGCAAGAGGCGAAACAAAGCGGGATCAGCTTCACTCATGCTGAGCTGGCTGACTACGTCCAGGAGCTGAAGAAGGCTTACGGTTTGGGGCAGTTTGACGAGTATCTTGCGCAGAGTGGCCTCAGCTATGCCGAGTGGCTCAATCAGGCCAAGGCAGACCTGATTCGGTCGAATCTGATCGACACCAATGTAACTGAAAAGATCGAGGTGTCGGATGATGAGCTGGGCGAGTATTACGCAAACCACAGCTCGGATTTCCGGGTGCCTCGCCAGGTTAAGGCGCGTCAGATTCTCGTGCAGAATGACGAGACCGCTAAGCAGATACTTCGGCTGCTATCCCGCCGAAAGCGGAGCTTTGAAAGCCTGGCCGCTGAGTATTCGGTGGCGCCTGAGGCGGCGCAAGGGGGCGACCTAGGGTGGGTCAAACGAGGCGATCTGCCGGTCGAGCTCCAGACGCCGATATTTGAGCTTTCAGAGGGTGAGGATAGCAAGGTTGTGCACACTTCCTTTGGCTACCACATTTTTAAGGTGGAAAAGATAAAAAAGTCGCGAATTCCTCCCTTTGATGAGGTGAAGGACAAGGTGAGAGCAAAGGTCTTTGCCCAAAAAGCGAAAGTTCGGTATGATGAATGGGTGAAGGAGCTTAAGATGAAGTGGAGGGTCAAGCTTTTTCCGGAGGAGATTGTGTAGTGCTCGGGCGAGGGCTGATGCGTTCCCTAGTCTGCCTATCGGTGCTGCTGGCGGTGCTGGTTCTAGCGATGCTGCAAGGGGTTGCTTTCGCAAAAGAGTCGCCAGAACGGGAGCTCGCCGACAGGATCGTCGCGATAGTCAACAGTGAGGTCGTTACCCAATACGAGCTTGTGCGGGCTCTATCCTCCGACGACAAGTATCGGTCCCTTAAGAAGCAACCACGCTCAAGCCAAAGAGCGGAGAGCCTTATGCAGCGAGAACGTGAGGTTCTTAACCTTCTAATCGATAGACGTCTGATCGTCTCCGAGGCGAGGCGAATGGGGGTCTCCCCGGGCGAGGCGCTCATCCAGAAGAGAATCGACCACACGATGAAGAGGCTCGGCGCCGGGTCAACCGAGAAGTTTGAGCGGATGCTGGCTGAAGAGGGTCTCACGCTCCCATCACTGAAGGCCCTGTTTGAGGATGAATATATGGAGCAGGCCATACTCGACGGCAAGGTGCGCTCACTGATCGACATCTCGGAGGAGCAGATCATTGCCTACACCGAGAAGAACAAGGACATTATCGCCTCGTCGGAGCGGGTCAATTTTGCCCAGATACTGTTTAGGGTTGCTGATTTCGAGGATGCGTCCCAGGTCGCGGCCGCCAAGTCGGCCGCTGAGCGTGCGCTGATGCGGCTTCAGATGGGCGATCCGTTCGACAAGGTGTGTCAATCCGTTAAGGATGCGCTCAAGAGCTGTGAAGGGTTGGGGTTCCTGGGCAGGGACGAGATGTTTCCCTCGCTCTCGAGAGTTTTGTTTGGGATGAAAGTCGGCGACGTGAGCGGCATCATCAAGAGCCCCATGGGGTTTCATATCGTCCGGCTCCTTGGCAGGCAGGGCGGAGATGCTGCGATGACCCCCAAACTGAAGCAGCAGATACGAGAACAGCTTTACGCACAGCAGTTCGAGAGTCGCTACGACGCCTTCATCAAAGGACTTAGGGCCAAAAGCTACGTGAGGGTTATGCTCGATGCGCCTTGACGTATTCTTAAAAGCTAGCTCGATCGCTAAGCGCCGCGCGTTTGCCAAGGAGCTATGCGACCAGGGCTGTGTGAAAGTCAACGGCAACGTCGCCAAGGCAGGGCGAGCCGTGCAAGTTGGAGACCATATCGAGATAAGCAAGCGGGGACATCTTAAAACGCTCAAGGTGCTCGAGCTGCCTGCAAAATCGTTCAATAAAACGCGAGCAAACGAATGCTATGAAGTGCTGGAGGAATCTAATGACAATCTAGCTTCGCAGGGACACCCGTGACTGTGTTAGCGCGGCATCCATCGGCTGCCGACATCGAGTTTAGAAAGAACACATAAACAGGAGGCCTTTTGAATGAACATGGACGATACATCACTTCGGGAAGCTTTGAGAGCCGAGTCAGAGAGTTTCCGGAAGCTCGAGGAGATGCACAGTTCGCTGGACAAGAAACTGGTCGCTCTGTCCGAGAGTTCAGACCATTCACTGGAAAATGAAATGGAAGAGAAACGGCTCAAGAAGTTGAAGCTGAAGGTCAAAGATGAGATGTATCAGACGATGAGACAGTTCGCAGAGGAGCAGAAGAGCGCCTCGTAGTTCGGTGTTTATTTAAGCTTAGTGTTTGACACGACGGGCTGGGACCGATTGTGGAAGAGGCCCGCCGCAGGCCATATTTGGGGGTGGTCCGTTTTTCGGTCTGGAGAACGTGGCCTTATACGATGAGATCGAGACAAACAGTGCATTTTCCCATAGCCATAGAGGGTCTGCCCTACGTTCTGCTTATTCTGGCGGTGTCGATTGTGCTCGCCTTGCTCAACCTGCATATCGTTGCCGCTCTTGCTTTCGTGGCTTCTGTTTTTGTTGCGGCTTTCTTTCGCGACCCAAATCGAGAGGTTCAGGCCAAAGATGAGCATGTTGTATCTCCCGCGGACGGCAAGGTAATTGCGGTTAGCGAGGTGGCGCCGTCGCATGCTGGCGACAAACCTGGCACAAAAGTGTGCATATTCATGTCGCTGTTCAATTGCCACATCAACCGCTCACCGATCACTGGAGGCGTAACGAGCGTGCAGCACACGCCCGGCCGGTTCCTTGCCGCGTTCAATCAGCGCGCAAGTGAGGTCAACGAACGAACAAACATCGAGCTCGTTGACACCCTTGGCGACACATTTTCATGCGTGCAGGTTGCCGGCATCGTGGCGAGGCGCATCGTGTGCCGAATCAAGCAAGGAGACCGGGTCCGAGCCGGGCAGAGGATAGGGATGATCAAGTTCGGCTCTCGTGTTGATGTTCTCGTCCCCTCGACGTATGAGGTTTTGGTCAAGGCGGGCGACAGGGTCAAGGCGGGGGTGGACGCAATAGGCAGGCGGCGCGTGCTCACCCAAGAGCACGTGACTGGATAACACGGACGAGGGTGAGGTAACTCCTAGATGGCGGCGCGGCGCATAACGAGTTCTGGACGACGCACTAAACGTGAGCAACGTCCGTCGCAGCAGGAGCCGAGGCGTAGGAGAATCAAGATACGCATCAGCTTGCTGCCCGGCATTCTAACCACGGCGAACGTGCTGTGCGGCTTCTATGCTGTAATGTGGGCGATGAAGGGCAGGTTCTTTGCCGCCTCGGTCGCAATTGTCGTCGCCGCCGTGGTTGACACCTTTGATGGCCGAGTCGCAAGGCTCACCAAGACAACGAGTGAGTTCGGAGTCGAGTTCGACTCGATGGCCGATGTTATCTCATTCGGTGTTGCACCGGTCATTCTTGCCTATCACTGGGCCCTATCGAGTTTTGGCAGAGCCGGCGGGGTGGTTGCGTTCGCCTACCTGATCTGCGCCGTGTTGAGGCTGGCGCGGTTCAACACTCGGTGCAAGACCGCCGAGCCCAAGTTCTTCCTAGGGCTGCCGACTCCGGCCGCGGGGCTTGTGGTAGCAACGTCCGTTCTGCTCGCAGATGGTGAGCCGGTCGGGACTTTCCTGAAGGTTCTATTTCTCATCGTGTTTGTCTGCGTGTCCTATCTCATGATCTCGAACGTCAAATACCGTTCCTTCAAGGAGTTCGACTTCGCCAAGATGCACCCGTTCGGGACCATGATACTTGTCGTCGCGGGTGTGATAGTCCTCGCCTCGTTCCCCGGAACGATGCCCTTCATTCTCGCCTTCGGATACCTCGTTTTGGGACTGGTTGAGACGTCCATGATAAAAAGACGCGAACGGCGCGGGGCACTCGAGCAACAAGAGGTCCCATGAAACAGTTCAACGTGGCGGTCGTGGGGGCGACGGGCCTGGTGGGCAAGGAAGTCCTTGCAGTCCTTGAGCAAAGAGACCTCCCTATTCGCAAAATCATCCCGCTTGCAACCGAGGAGTCGGTCGGCACAATAATGGAGTTCGCTGGGGAACCTCACGTGGTTGGCCGGCTTGACAGCGACGCGTTTGAGGACGTCGATTTCGCTATCTTCACCGCAACTTGCGAGGTGAGCGAGAAGTTCGCTCCTGTCGCGGCCAAATCCGGCGCAGTCGTTATCGACAACAGCGCCCACTTCAGGATGGCCCCGAACGTCCCTCTCGTCATCCCTGAGATAAACGGCAACCTCGCCCGCCGCCATGACGGCATCATCGCAAACCCCAACTGCTCAACAATCCAGCTTCTAATGGTCCTTCACCCCATCAACGTCGAGTTCGGTGTCAAAAGGGCCATCGTTTCAACATATCAGTCGGTCTCAGGCTCCGGCAAGAGGGCGCTGGACGAACTCGCCGCCCAGTCGCTGGCCATGCTCACGCTCAAGGAGCCTGTGGTCAAGGAATACCCCTACCGAATCGCATTCAACCTACTGCCTCAGATCGGCGACTTCGACGAGCAGGGCTATTCCGTGGAGGAGCGAAAGCTCGTGGACGAGACGGCAAAGATACTCGGCCAGCCAAACATCCTTATCTCACCTACCTGCATCAGGGTGCCCGTCTTCCACTGCCACTCGCAGTCCCTCAATATCTCCCTGAAATCACGCGCCTCGCGCAAAGATGTCCGGGACGCCCTCTCCGCCTTCCCCGGACTCAAGGTTGTGGACGGTGTGCTAACCGCACGGGTCGGCGATTCGGAAGGCGACGAAAATGACTACCCGCTTCCCTCGGAATGCAGCGAGCAGGACGAGGTCTTCGTCGGCAGGATCAGGCTGGACGACACCGTCGAGTTCGGCGTCAACCTCTGGTCAGTCATGGACAATCTCCGCAAGGGCGCCGCCCTCAACGCAGTCCAGATATTGGAGCTGTTGATCTAAAGCCCTGCTCTGGCCGTGAGTTCCCCCCTCAAAGAGCGGACAAACACGCCTCGCCGTAGAAGTTTCTAGCCCCGCTCAAGATTCGGCTTGATAAAGTTGTTCAGAGAGCTTTGCGTTGTAATCAAGGTTGATTTATAGTAGGCAAAATAACCTAAAATAAGCAGGGGAGGATTCGAGGACACCTTTGGGCCATATCAGAGGCACATATACCAGATCCGGATACCGCCGGGGCATCGGCCCCAGCCTCCAATTGAGCGGCTATCGGACCCTCAAGCGCTCACCCTAGAGCGTCTGGTTACGGCTATGTAAGGAGAGGCCATGTCATCTGCGAACTCGAGTGGCCATGAGACTCGTCATATAGGAGGAGGGAAAGAGTGGGCGCCAAACAGTATTTGCTAAGTATCTCTGCACTCTTGGTAATCAGCTCCTGCGTGATGGCGCAGGATGAGCAGGTCTTCACGTTCAATTACTCTGAGTATGTTTCAAGGCTGGTCGTTGACGCAGAGGGCAGTATATGGTTCGCAACCTGCTCCGAGTTGATGCGGATACGCGATGGCGAGCTTGAGACCGTTTATGGGCTAGACGATGTCTTGATATACGCCCCCGATGTGGCCATTTCGCCGGACGGGGCAATCTATATTGACAATTGTCGGTATAGGTATTGGCCGGGTGGGGGGTTGTGCCTGACGGACTACGGTCAGCTGGAGGACGACGAGCCCCATATTCGCGCGGTCTTCGATGCTGAAGGGCGCGTTTTCTGCATAACGTTCCATGTTCGTCAAACCTATCCCTGCCCTACCTCAAGCTACTACTATCGCAAGGTTCGAAATCCCACGTTTTGGGAAGAGACGGCAACCGTGTGGGAGCTGGTAGCGGGAGGAGCGCCGATCCTCAAGTCAGAATCCTCCGGATGGATCATGGGCGTGCCGGTCATCGTCTCTGCGCGCGAGTGCTGGCTTGGGTGTTATGAAAGTGATGTGGGATTCCATCTCGCCAAGTTGGATTTGGACAGGGATGAAACTGAGCGTTTCAGGCTTCCCCCTCGGCTCTCACTTGAGGATCTTTGGGCAAAGGATTCTCAAGGCCGGCTTTGGATGGCATACTGTGGTCTGGGTTTTTTCGACGGCCAGGAGTTCCGGTTGGAGCAGCCGTGCCCATGGGATGTGTGCTACAGGACGGTAGCCCTCGACGCTGCTGGATCATTGTGGACTGCGTCACTGTGGGGTAATCGTTATCCGATTGGGATCACACGATTTAGGGGCCAAGATGAGCGTACATATACGATGGAAGATGGTCTTCTGTCCAATGGGTCCATTGGCGTCAGACTTGGTAGTGTCGGCTACCTCCGAGACCGACCCCTTGTCATCGACTACGATGGCAACATGTGGATTGTAAGTACAAATGAGGGCATCAGCATGATCTCGGATGGGGGCTGGCCGCCGATGCGGCTGATGCTGCACCGGCTGGAGACGCCGGCGGGCATTGCGGTTGAGGCGCAGGTGATAAACAACGGGCCGGTCGTTGGCGTTGACGTGTATGTGGCGCTCGAGCTGAACGGCGAGCTACTATTCTGGCCGAACTGGCAGCCTGAGCCGTATCCCGTCCAGGTGAACCTTCGTCCCGGGCACAACCAGACCGCGACAATCATCTCCGCGCCTCGTGCGCGCATCCCGGCCGGGAGCTACACGTTCTGGGGCTGCATGACCGGCCGCAACACGCAGAAGCTCATCGGCCCCCTCGACCGCAAGTTCGAGACCCTCCGCATAGATGTGAACGAGGGCGACTAATTCGCGGAAACTATTATGTTCGAGAACAGAACAATTGACCTTCAGATTCCGCCATCTCAGGGCATGACTCAAGTGGTTGATAGGGTTGTTTTGGGGGATACCT
>DATLAJ010000130.1 GCA_035527515.1 bacterium | reverse complement strand
CTACAAGAGGAGATGATTGTGGTCCCGACCGGCTGCAACGGGTTCTGTGAGAATGGGCCGCTGGTTCTTTTTCAGCCCGAGGACATCCTTTATCGGCGTGTGAGGGTCGAGGACATCCCGTTGTTGGTGGAGGAGCACTGCCTGAAGGGTCGGCCTGTGCCGAGCCTGATGTATGTGCCCCCTGGGGGGAAATCGCCAATCCCTGCCAGGAAGGACATTGAGTTCTTCAAGCACCAGAAGCTCGTTGTCCTGCGCAATAGGGGGCGGATTAATCCAGAGAACATCAACGACTACATTGCGTTCGACGGGTATATGGGGCTTGCCAAGGCGCTGAGAGAGATGACGCCTGAGGAGATAATCGAGGCGCTCAAGGTTGCGGGGCTGAGGGGGCGGGGCGGCGCCGGATTCCCGACGTTCAAGAAGTTAGAGATTTGCAGGGCTCAGGCCGATACGCCCAAGTATCTTATCTGCAATGCTGATGAGGGCGACCCAGGGGCGTTCATGGATAGGAGCATACTCGAGGCGGACCCGCACGCGGTTATCGAGGGCATGGCCATCGGTGCTAAGGCGATCGGTGCCCAACAGGGGTTCGTTTACGTCAGGATGGAATACCCTCTGGCCCTTGAGCGCGTCAAGAAAGCGATCGCACAGGCCGAGGAGAATGGCCTTTTGGGCGATGACATCTTGGGCAGCGGCCTTAGGTTTAATCTCTCTGTCGTTAGGGGCGCAGGGGCTTTCGTGTGCGGCGAGGAAACGGCGCTTATGAGTTCCATTGAGGGGAAAGTGGGAAGACCACGGCCGCGGCCACCGTTTCCAGCCGTGAGTGGACTTTGGGGCAAGCCGACCAATATCAACAATGTAGAGACTTGGGCCAATGTTGCGCAGATCATGCTCAAGGGCGGGGAGTGGTTCTCCGAGATTGGCACTGAGAAGAGCAAAGGGACAAAGGTTTTCTCACTCGTGGGTAAGATCAATAACACCGGCCTTGTCGAGGTCCCAATGGGCATAACCATGAAGGAGATTGTTTACAGAATCGGCGGTGGCATACCGGGCAACAGGAAATTGAAGGCGGTTCAGACGGGCGGCCCTTCCGGGGGATGCGTGCCTGCATCGCTTATTGACATGCCGATCGACTATGAGAGCCTTAGCGATGCAGGGTCGATGATGGGCTCAGGTGGGCTTGTGGTGATGGACGAGAAGACCTGCATGGTGGATATCGCGAGGTATTTTACTAGCTTTCTTGCCAGCGAGTCGTGCGGCAAGTGCAGCAGCTGCCGGGTAGGGCTTGTGCGCATGTTGGAGATATTGACCAGAATCTGCGATGGCAAGGGCGGGCATGGCGATGTGGAGCGCCTTGAAGAGCTGGGAGCGGTGATCAAAGAGACGGCCATGTGTGGTCTTGGGCAAACCTCCGCCAACCCGGTTCTATCAACCATACGTTACTTCAGGGATGAATATGACGCCCATATCAAGGAGCATAGGTGTCCGGCCGGCTTCTGTAAGGAACTGATAACCTACGGCATCCTGGAAGATAAGTGCGTGGGTTGTGGCGCCTGCTCGAGAGTCTGTCCAACGGGGGCGGTGTCTGGGCAGAAGAAGCAGGTTCACAGGATCGACACGCAAAAGTGCATCAAATGCGGAGCGTGCAGCGAGGTCTGCAAGTTCGACGCGGTCCAGGTTCGTTAGGAAGGAGGAAGAGGGTGCCGACGTTGACGATCGACGGCATTGAGGTTGAGGTTGAGGAAGGCGCTATGGTGCTTTCGGCGATAAGGTCCCTTGGCATGGAGATACCAACCCTATGTCATCAGGATGGATTATCTCCCTACGGTGCGTGCCGGCTCTGCATCGTTGAGATAGAGGGCATGCGCGGCTTCCCCGCCTCGTGCAGCACCCCCGCTAAGGACGGGATGGTCGTCAGGACAAACACGCCCCGCGTTCAGCAGCTCCGACGCTCTGTCCTCGAGCTCATTCTATCGGAGCATCCTAGCGGCTGCCTCCTGTGCGAGCGAAAGCAGGAGTGCGAGGAGTTCAGAGGCCATGCAGGCAAATCCGGGCTCGTAACCGGCTGCATGTTCTGCCCCAAAAAGGACGACTGCGAGCTGCGGGAGCTGGTGGAGAAGGTAGGCCTCTCAGAGATCAGGTTTGAGCCGATCCACAAATCTCTTCCCGTTGAACGACTGGACCCGTTCTTTGACCGGGACTACAACCTCTGCGTTCTCTGCGGTAGATGCGTGCGGGTCTGTCAAGAGGTGCGAGGCGCTGGCACGATTTCGTTGATAAACCGAGGCCACGAAACTAGGGTGAGCACGGCATTCCATGCGCTTCATCTCGACATGAGCTGCCAATTCTGCGGCGCCTGCGTTGACGTCTGCCCCACTGGGGCGCTCTCAGACCGAACGAGCAAGTGGGAGCCCAAGCCCGAGAAGATGGTCCGCAGCACTTGTTCGCTGTGCCCGGTCGGATGCGGCATACAGGTGGGAGTGGCGCAAGGTCGCGTCGTCAAGTCACTCGCGGCAGAGGATGACAGCGTAGGCGCCGGCCAGCTCTGCGCTCTGGGCAGATTCGCCATTCAGGAGCTCACTAATACCAGGGAGCGCGTCTCAGTGCCGCTCGTCAGGAGATTCGATAACCTCCTCAAATCCTCCTGGGACGAGGCGATAGCACTTGCGGCAGAGGGTCTGGCCAAGTTCAAGCCCTCCGAGAGGGCCTTGATGTTCCCCAGATCGGTCACGCTCGAGGAGGCCCTCGCCTTCTCGAGGTTCGCAGACCAGGCGCTTGAGACTCAGAACGTATCATCCCTATCCCCGCCGCAGAAATGGGAGCTGTTCGACGCGAGCCTCACCTCACTCGAAGCGGGCGACTGCGTCCTGCTTTTGGGCGCCGACCTGATGCAGACGCACCCCATCCTCGGCCTCAACGTGAAGCGCGCCACCGAAAGGGGAGCGAGGCTCGTCATTGCCGATACTGTCTCAACCTTCCTCGACAAGTTCGCCTCGGCAAAGATAGCCACCCGTCCTGGCGGCTACGTATCGGCTGTGGCCGGTCTGGTCAAAGCCCTTTTAGAGACGAGTGACAAACAGCGCTATGAAGAGCTTGAGGGGTTCAATGAATTTGCCGGATGGGCCTCTCAGATCAGCTTTGACGATGTAGGCTCTGCGGCAAGCGCCGACGCAGGCTGCCTCAAGAAAGCCGCCGAAATGCTGAGCTCCTCTTCAAACGCGCTGGTCATTGTAGGCCCGGAGGTTGGTTCTGATGCCACAAGCGAGCCGTTCACCACGGGCGTCAATGACCTCCGGCTATTGCTTGGCGCAGAGGGCCGGCAGTGCGAGGTGGCCTCGCTAGATACGAGAGGTGATTTTGACGCTGATTGGCTTAAAACAGTTCAAGACATTCAGTCAGGACGAGTCAAAGCGCTCGTCATGGTGGGCGATCTTGTGCCGGAGCTCGGCCCGGAGGTCAAGAATCCGCTCGACCGCCTCGATTTCCTTGTCGTGATCGACAGCCACCGGGGCTCTTATGCGCCTCATGCTGACGTTGTCCTGCCCTCTGCTTTCGTGACGGAGATGGGCGGGACCTACACAGCGGTGGATGGCAGCAAGCGAGAGATCAAGCCTGCTGTCAGACCGCTTGGCCACGCCAAACCCGGCTGGGTGGTCGCTTCGCTACTTGCCAAGGCACTCGGCACAGATCTTGGCTGGGAGGATTTGGAGTCGATCAGGCGCGGTCTGGATGCCGATCGCAGAGAAGGCGCAGACCTCGGCGAGAGGCGGCCCGCTGTTCTTGCGCCGTTCGAGTTATGCGCCGTCGCGAGGCCCTCTAGCGAGTGGCCTTTGGTTCTGGTTAATCGGCACAATTCACATCTTTACAACGGGCATCGCATTGGTGGTCTCGTGCCCGGGATCGGCGCTTTGGATGATGGCTGTTTGCGGATTTGTGGGGAGACGCTGGTTGAGCTCGGCCTCAAGGACCGGGACGAGATTGAGATAGTTGCTGAGCACGGTCAGGTGGTCGCAGAGGTTCGCGCGGATGCGACCGTTCCGAAGGGGCTTGCCGTCTCGCGATGGTCGGCGAACGATCCTCGGCTGTTGGGCCTGCTTGGGGTTGAGGCCGTCTGTTTGGGGCACAATTCTGTTGCGGTGAGGATTGAAGGCATCAGAAGGGATAGCGATGTATAGGATCGTCGAGAAACACGAGATAGCGCCGAACACACACTTTGTGAGGGTCGAGGCGCCTCATGTGGTTTCTAGGGCAAGGCCTGGGCAGTTTGTTATCGTGATGGTTGACGAGCGTTCCGAGCGGATTCCTTACACGCTGTCGGGCTGGAACGAGGCGGACGGAACGATCGCTTTTGTGTTCAATGAGGTGGGACGTTCCACTCGCAAGCTGGCTGATTGCAGGGAGGGTGATTCGCTCTACTCAGTCGTCGGGCCGCTGGGAGTCCCGCTTGAGATCGGCAAGGTCGGGACGGTGGTCTGTGCGGGCGGGTGCTACGGGATTGGTGCAATAGTTCCAGTGGCAAGGGCTTTCAAAGAGGCCGGCAATCGCGTCATCTCGATCATCGAGGCGAGGACGGGGTTCTTGCTCTATATGGAGCGAGAGAATAGGGCGGCCTGCGACGAGCTGATCGTGGCCACTGGCGACGGGTCTCGTGGAATGAAGGGCTTTGCGCCGGATGCGATCGGGATGCTCATTGAGCGTGGTGAGAAGATTAACGAGGTCGTGGCGATAGGTTGCACATTCATGGCGAAGTTGGTCTCGGACGCGACGCACGATAAGAAGATCAAGACGATGGTGAATCTGTCGCCGATAATGGTTGATGGGACGGGGATGTGCGGTTGCTGTCGGCTCGAGGTGGGCGGAGAGACGAAGTTTGCGTGCGTCGATGGTCCGTTTTTTGACGGGCACAAGATTGACTGGCAAGTTCTGTCAGCACGTAGTGCAGCGTATCTCAGGCAGGAAAGGGACTCTGTGGAGTATTCAGATGCGCAGGGTGGGTCGTGAGCGAGCAGTCAAAGGGGGCCAAAAAGCCGATTCTCAAGATGGTCCCGATGCCTGAGCAGCCGCCCGAGGTCCGCAGGCGTAACTTCAAGGAGGTCCCGCTGGGCTACTCGCGTGAGCAGGCGATGGCGGAGGCGAGCCGCTGCCTTCAGTGCAAGAGTAGGCCGTGCGTTTCGGGATGCCCGGTCGGCATCGACATCCCGGGCTTCGTCAAGGCGATCGCTGACGGCGATTTCAGGACGGCCATAAGAATAGTCAAGCACGACAACACGCTGCCGGCGGTCTGCGGCCGCGTCTGTCCGCAATCGGGGCAATGCCAATCGCGCTGTGTGCTGGGCAAGAAGGGCGACCCGCTTGCGATCGGCAATCTAGAGCGCTTCGTAGCCGACTGGGAGCGGCGTGAGGGCGGAATGGAGATGCCGGAGCTTGCGCCTCGGACGGGCAAGAAAGTCGCCGTCGTTGGCAGCGGGCCGGCGGGACTAACTGTCGCGGCTGACTGTGCTCGTAACGGGCACGCTGTAACTGTGTTCGAGGCGCTGCACAGCTTGGGCGGCGTCCTGAGGTATGGAATACCGGAGTTCAGGATGCCGAAGGAGATTCTGGACGCAGAGGTGGGGATGCTCGAGAAGATGGGGGTCGAGTTTCGGACGGACGCCGTAATCGGCCCGATGCTCACCGTGCATGACCTGCTGGGCCAATATGACGCCGTGTATCTCGCCATTGGGGCGGGGCTGCCGTTCTTTATGGGCATCCCTGGCGAGAACCTCGCAGGCGTCTATTCCGCTAACGAGTATCTAACAAGAAGCAATCTGATGAAAGCGTACCTGTTCCCACAGTACGACACGCCGATAATCAAGGGCCGAAGGGTCGCTGTGATAGGCGGCGGAAACGTTGCGATGGATTCGGCCAGAACAGCGCTTCGGCTCGGTGCGGAGGAGGTCTTTCTGATCTATCGAAGGAGCAAGAAAGAGATGCCTGCACGGCACCAGGAGATCGAGCACGCATATCAGGAGGGCATCGATTTTCATCTTTTGAGGCTCCCGATGAGGATACTTGGCGACGAGCAGGGGAATGTTGTTGGGATGGAAGTAGTCAAGTCGCGGCTTGGCGAGCCGGATGCCTCGGGCAGGCGCAAGCCAATCCCCATTCCGGGCACCGAATACACTATCGATGTGGACGTCGTCGTCCCGGCGCTAGGCAACGGAGCGAACCGGCTTCTGACGAGGCCGACGCGAGGTCTTGACACGGACAAGAGGGGTAAGATCATCGCAGACCCCGAGACCGCTGAGACTAGCATCAAGGGCGTCTATGCTGGCGGGGACATCGTGCGAGGCGCAGCGACAGTGATCCTTGCGATGGGCGATGGCCGGCTGGCTGCCCGTGCCATCCACGAATACCTAAGCACGAGCTGAGGCGCAACCAACAATCCGCCTCGTGCTCGTTCGTGGCTGGCAGCGTTCTCTCAGTGCGGGGTCGTCTCGCAACTGGCACTAACCGCAAACTCAAAAGTGTTCACATCCGTGGGCCGAAGATGGCCGTCCCAACGCGGACAATGGTGGCGCCCTCCTCGACCGCAACCTCGAAATCGTTGCTCATGCCCATGCTCAGATGGCTTATGTCGGCGCCATCGATGTCTGCATCCCTCAGATTCTCGAACATGCGCCGGGACTTGCGAAAATAAGGTCTGGACTTCTCAGGGTCTGGATCGAACGGCGGTATGACCATTATGCCCTTGACCGCGATGCCCTGAAGGCTTGCACACAACCTTGCCAGACCGACGAGCTGCGAGGGGTCTATGCCGGCCTTTGCGTCCTCTGTGCCGACATTGACCTCAAGGAGGATGTCAATTCTCTTACCCAAATCCACGCATCGTCTCGAGACCTCCTCCGCGATGCGCTGGCTGTCGATCGATTCGATCGTGTCGAAAAGCTCGACCGCCTTCTTCGCCTTATTACGCTGCAAATGCCCAACCAGACGCCAGTGAACGTTGCCCACGATGTGCGGGATCTTGCCAGCCGCCTCTTGCACCCGGTTCTCGCCCAAATGCACAAGTCCGGCATCCACAGCCGCCTGGACCTTCTCTATCGGTTGAACCTTGGAGATACCGACCAGCGTTATCTCGTCCGGCGACCGTCCGGCGCGCTCGGCCGCGGCCACAATTCTGTTCCTGACGCTTTGGAGATTATTCTTGACGCTTTCTATCATCTTCATTCGTTCCCGTTGTTGCCGTGTCCAGAGATTGCCTCGCCACATCCAGCAATTCGCTTGCTTTACGCTTACATCATTCAGGATGCCATACAGAAGAGGCAACACACAACAGGATCTGCCGTCCTAGATAATCAGATTGAGCCAAAGCGGGCGCCTTTTTGGAGTGCGGCGGGTTCACGCCGCTTTCATTGGTGGTGGCTTGACACCACCCTCTGATAGACCGTCTAGAAGCCCTGCCACGGAGAGTGGGACGTTCTCTATCTCGGAAGTATGAACCATGAAGGATGAATCATCGCTCGTCGTTAGAGATGACGCCGCGTCAGGCCGCGGCCAGCCAAAGCGGCGTCAAGCCGCCGCACTCCAGAATCACCCAGCGGGCGCAGCCCACGAACCAACCGCGGTCCAAATCATCGCCTGTCAGGAGCCGCCGAAAATGTTCATCTATGGAGCCGCCTGCCTCGAATCTGATTCTTGGGGTCTTTGCGGGCGTGTGGACGTTCCTTGCACCCTCTGATACTATCTATCTATATGCCACGAGGCACGAACCACTGGGAGACGTTGCTTGACGGAAGATAAGGTTCTGCACACCGATTCTGACGGCCACAAGGTCGAGTGGGAGGTGGACGAGGCCGGCAATCGCACCGGCTACATCAGATACGACCGCTACCCAGATGTGCGATACGCCTATTTGACCGCCCTGCAGGCCGCGGCGAAGATCCTCAAGGGTGAAGTGATTGAGCACTGCTACATCGAGGCTCTCACCGTCGATGCCCTTGCAGCGGCGGAGAACGAACATCCGACCGGCCAGTTCCTGCCAATAGGCTCAATCGGGGTTGACGGTGAGAAACGAGAAAGGCCGGTTCTTAAGCCGGAGATACGATGTTTGGGCTGCCTGATCGGCGAAATCAATTTGCGTGGCCTGATTTTCGAAAGTCATGCGAGTTTCTCTTTGCCCGGGTCCTACATTGACCGAGCCTTTATCTTCGGCAAAGCGGATTTGTGGAGAGCGACATTCTGTGGCGATGCGTACTTCGGGGGAGCGACGTTCAGCGGCGAGACCCAGTTTGAGAAGGCCGACTTCACAGGCGACGCCGACTTTGAGGGAGCGACGTTCAGCGGTGACGCGCATTTCTGGAGCTCGACGTTTGGCGGCGAGGCTGTCTTCTTTAAGAGCGCGAGGTTTGGTGGCGAGGCGGACTTTAGCCTAGCGACGTTCAGGCGCACTGCGGACTTCGGAAAAGCGAGTTTCGACAGTTACGGCGGGTTCATGGGAACCAGGTTCGGCGGCAATGTCAGCTTCGAGACAGTGACCTTCCGTTGCGTAGCGTTCTTCAATAACGCAAGGTTCAGCGCCAATGCGCACTTCCTGGGAGCGACGTTCGGTGCCCGCGCGCATTTCTGTGGGGCGACATTCGATGCTGACGCTACCTTCCGGGACGCGACGTTCAATGGCGACACCAGCTTCTGGGACGCGAAGTTCAGCGGCAAGGCGGAGTTCCGAGGAGCTTGCGCACTGTCGTTCAGTCTCAATGGTACTCGATTCGAGACGTTATGCGATATGAAGGAGATTGCCGCGGCGAGAGTCAATCTGGAAGAGACCATTTATAAAGAAGGTGTGCTCCTTTCAACCGTTCGGGATAGCAAGCAGCTAAAGGCCAGACAGGAGCAGATCTGGCAATCGCTCCGGAAGCGGAAAAACGACCTCCAAACCAGAAGCGACAGAATCCGAGATTCGCTCGAAAAGCCAGAGGAGAAATATGACATTCCCGGGATGCGGACGCTGTTACGAGATTGGTTGTGTCTAATACGGGACAGGCTCAAGCCATTCCACGATTGGCGCGAGAGCAACCGCGGCATTTACACCGTCAACTTCAAAGACACGCTCGTGCAGGGCGAGCTGGACTGCGAATTCAGGGACCTTTCCCCATCAAAGACCGGCCTGCCCGTCATCAAGCCGCACAGAGAGGGCAAATGGGACGAGGCGCGGAAGCAATACGCTTGGCTAAAGGAACAGTTCCGCAAGCGAGGCGCCTACAGGGATGAGGACGAGGCTCATTGGTGGGCCTCGGAATGCGCGCGGAAGGCCAGAAAGGCAAAATGGCCTCTCCGTGTCGGGGTGTGGTTTCTGTATCGCAAGGTGTTCGGCTACGGCGTGAAACCGATCAACGTCGTGATTACGATCGCTGTTGTCATCGCTATATGCTCTGGCTTCTTTTGCTGGGCGTATGCGACGGGGAAGATAATGTCGGATTCGGGATCGTTTCCGTTTGCCTCGGCATTCTTTAATGGGCTGTATTTCAGCGTGATAACGTTCGCGACTGTGGGTTACGGCGATGTGCGTGCGATTGGCTGGGCGGCGGGGCTGGCGATGGTGGAGGGCCTGCTGGGCATCGGTCTGAACGCGGCGCTGGTCGTCGTCATCTTCCGCAAGCTGGTCCGGTAGCGGGAACCACGAAGCGGGGAGGCGCCGCTGGCCTAGCTCCTTTGACCTTCGTGCACCTTCGTGTTCTTCGTGGATCAAGCTTACATTAAACCAGGGGTCCACTAAGGACACGAAGACACACGAAGAAAGCAGGAGAGAGAATCCTGCTATTAGTGTGCATTGGTGTTCACTTGTGGTTTGGGGGCACACAGGGCGGGGCAAGCACCGCCCCTACGCACGCAAAACGGACTTATTAAAGGGTTCTGACACGATGGTCAATCTCGCGAGCGCTTGGGCGGAGGAATGCATGAAGCGCTGCCCTTATGACGCTTGACGCCGATTCGCTCTTGACCGTCTCATGGCCGCCGTTAGACTCAGCATAATAATTTTAGTAGGAACTCGCATCTTGGGGATTCGAAGACATGTCCAAGCAGAATGGCCAGCGCGGCCTTATGCGCCTGTTTTATGTCGGCCGCATGGACGCCAACCTGGGGGTCTGTGGCTTTCTTGGCGGACGTGATTCCCGCAAGAGAGAAGAAACTTGAGGTCGTCGCACAGAACAAGCCCGGCAGCGAAAGCAGCAAATGCTCAAGCTTCATCATTGAATGAGAGCAGCTGAGGGCGCGTAACTCAAAATGGCTCGCGCGAGGAAGCTCTATCTCAACCTGTTGGCTCTATCGATCGGCGTCCTGCTGCTCTTCGGCTTGGAGGGCGTTCTGAGAATCGCCGGGGTTCCAGCCTACACGCATATAATGAGAATGCGGCTCTTGAGCAACGACCCTGGGCACATCTGGGAAGGACGTTCCCTCGGGGCTGCGATATTTGAGCTCCGCACATCTGGCTCCGGCGTCAAAATGTATGCGACCTCAGCGGAGCAGGCTGGGCTCCCGATTCAAACGCAGAGCTTCCCAGCCAAGAAAGGCCCGTCAACGCGCCGCGTATTCTGCTTCGGCGAATCGTCGATGTATGGAGAACCGTATCCGAACAACGTCGCCACGTTCGCGCGATGGATGCAGGAGTTCTTCGACAGGGCATGTGGGGACTACAAGTTCGAGGTGATAAACTGTGGCGTGTCGGGAATCGACAGCTATGGCATCGTCGAGATTGTGCGGGAATGTCTGGAATATGAGCCGGACATCTTTGTGGTGTTCTGTGGTCATAACGAAAGGGGCCGCAAGCCGCACACAAACAGATTGGCTTTTTTCAGGGGGTCCGGGGCTGGCCACAGAATCAAGCGTGCCCTTGCCCGGAGCTCGAGAATCTACTCTGTCATGGCGTCTCTCTTCGACAAAGTCGCCGGCCCGTCGCCGCCGGAAGGGGATGCAACGCTTCCGGAGCTAGCAGCGCTCTCGCCTGAAGAGAGGCAGGTGCGAGACCGCGTGACCGATTTCGAATTCAACTGCAATCTCCAGGAAATCGCCGACATGGCTCGGGAACACGCGGTAGGGCTCGTCTTTGCGGCGCCTTGTCCTAACTACCGGGACTGGCCTGCGTTTGACTGGCGTTTTGACCCCAATGCAAGCCACGAACAACAACGAGAGCTGATGATGAAGTTCTGGCGAGCGTTTTGCCTTTTGGACGCCAAGCAGCCGCAATCCTCCGTCAGTGCGTTTGAGGAGCTCATTGGGATAAGACCGGATTTCTCTGCCTTCTATTTCTGGCTGGGGAGGTCCTATGAGGAAATGGGTGACACCGCATTGGCCAAAGAGAATTACTTCAAAGCAATTGATACTGCAAGCACTGGAAAGCCAGGAATGACTCTCAAAGTCCTGCTTACTATGGAGGCACGAATGACTCTCGGATTGCGGGATACCATGGAGGAAGTGGCCGCGCGCAACTCAGCGCCGTTCGTGGACCTCTTCTCCCTATTTGAGGCCCACAGCGCCAACGGTCTGGTCGGCAATAACCTCATCATGGATGCGTGTCATCCGAGCCTCTACGGCCACAAGATAGCCGCAAAAGCCATACTCCAAGAATGTCAGACCTCTGGACTTATCCCTCCGGAATGTAACCTCGGTAGATTTGACGAGATAATGTCCGAGTTCACCGAGGATGACCTGAGCTGGCTACCGTCAACCGTATCCAAAGAACAGAAGGAAAACTGGCCGCGAGCCAAACCAGAAATGACCGCCCGGGCCTACATGGCGAGCTTAGCTGAATGGATGGGCGACGATTGCCGGCGTACGCACGAGTTTGACCGGTCGGCCGCCTGGTATCGGAAGGGACTCGAGCTGGCCCCCAATCAAGCCGCTCTGGACAAGAAACTCGATGAGGTGCGCCGATTGATGAGAGAGACGGCCGTCCATTCCGACAAGGATGGTGAGTGATTGTGCCAGTGCTTTAGGCAAGCTTCGACGCCGATTCGCTCTTGACCGTCTCATGGCCGCCGTTAAACTCAGCATAATAATTTTAGTAGAAACTCGCATCTTGGGGACTTGATGACATGTCCAAGCAGAATGGCCAGCGCGGCCTTATGCGCCTGTTTTATGTCGGCCGCATGGACGCCAACCTGGGGGTCTGTGGCTTTCTTGGCTTTGTTCTGACCGCTATCTTCTATTATCTGTTCCCGATCCCGCTCCTTAGCCCGGACAACTACGTCTATCAGCTCTTCGTGAAGCGGGGGTGGGTTCCCTATGCAATAACAATCCTTTTCTTCTGGGGTGCATCGATCCTACTCGCCAAATACCTCGGCATGAGGATGGAGAGAGCATACCTGCTGGCGGACCCAGTCGCGAAGGTGCACAAGGGACCTTTCAGCCCCGAATCGGCGAGGCAGATAGCGTCGGACCTCTCTGAACTATGGGAGGCATCGCGAGCAACTGTCCTGCCGAACAGGATTGTAAGGATGCTCGGCCAGTTTGCCTCGACCGGCGAGCCAGAATCGATGCAGGGCGTCCTCCGCGAGGAGAGCGAGATCGACGAGGCGGAGCTCTCGGCGTCCTACGTGATGGTGAAGGTGTTTGCCTGGGCAATTCCAATACTCGGCTTTATCGGCACGGTCATCGGGATCGTGCAGGCCGTTTCCGGCTTCTCGGATTTCGTCGATGCGTCTGTGGCGGACATCTCGCAGATAAAATCTGGCCTGGGCCTGGTCACAGGCGGGCTGTCGGTGGCGTTTGAGACCACCTTGTTGGCCCTCGTGGTCAGCCTGGTCTTGATGATACCGATGTCTGCGCTTCAGAAGTCCGAGGAGAACCTTCTGACTGCGTTCGATAGGTATTGTATCGACAGCGCGATCACAAGGGCGGTCAAGCGGAGAATCGAGACGCCAACGCCTGAATCGGCGATACTCGCAAAGGTTCTGGAACTCTCGATGAGAAATCAGCTCGACATCCTCGAGCGCTTCAAAAGCACGTTCATCTCATCGCTCGCAGGCGAGTGTGAGAAGTTCTCAGCAACGGTCTCAACCTTCACGCAGGACCAGAAGAAAAGCCTACTTGAATTCGCACGGCTCGCCGAATCGATGACTGGTCGCTTCGACGAGCTCAGGGCCGTGTCCAAGGAGGTTACCGAGTCCGCGACGGCCGCTGCATCTGCCGCCAGCGAGGGGATCACTGCGGCGTTCAAGGAGAACGTCGCGCATCTTGCCCAAGAGAGAAAGGCCGCTCAGGAGGAGATATCGGCGCTCATCAAGGCCGTCAGGAAGAGCGCAGCCGACGGCGCGTTGTCAATAGAGTCGCTCAGGGCGGGGCTCGAGGCCAAGGTGGATGCCTTCACAGCCGCCGTCGTGGAACAGAAGAAAGCGACCGAAACGCTCAACGCGGCCAACAAGAACCTCGAATTGCTCGTAACCTCCAAGGAGGTCGTCAGCGTCCTGGGGGCGATCAGGCAGCAGCTGGCTCAGCTTAGGCCCGGCGTTGAGAGGCTTTCTCGCCCGCGCACCATTCGCCTGATTGATGAGGAGTCGGAGCAGTAACCGTAGTCTCAGGCGCCTGCTGGCGATTCTGCTCTGCCCGATTAGGGTGAGTTTGCTGGGCGTATCTCTGGAGCGACCCAACCACACCCGCATTCGCTCGTGGCCATTTATTGCGGCAGCGATTCTTCGGTTAGTAGCGAGAACCGCTGGCCGACTTTCACCCTGTTGCCGGCGAGAAACTCCTTCGCTGTCATCTGTCGTCTTCCGGGTGGTTGAAGCAGCTCAACCGAGACGGCTCCCGGGTTCGCTTTGACAATGAGGCCATCCTTTGGCGACGCTGCGACTATCGTTCCGGCGGGACACTCGGGGCATGTGGGCGGCGCCTCTATATGTCTGAGTTTGGCGATTTTCAGGATGCGGCCCATGTAGTAGGTGTATGTCCCTGGCCAGGGGATTAGCCCTCGGACGTAGTTGACGAGCGTGTCAGGGTCCTTTGACCAATCAATGAGGCCGTCCCTTCTCGTGAGTTTTGGGGCGTATGTTGCCTTCTCGTGGTCCTGTTTCCTCGGGACTATCGTGTCGTTGGCAAGCCCGACTAGCGTCTCGAGCAGAAGCTCGGCCCCCACTTTGGCAAGCCTGAAATAGAGCTCCGCCGCTGTCTCCTCCTCACCGATTGGTGTGGCCTCTTGCAGCAGTATGTCGCCGGTGTCCATCCCCTTGTCCATCAACATCGTTGTTACGCCCGTCTCCCTATCCCCACGGATTATTGGCCAGTTGATGGGGCTAGGCCCGCGATACTTGGGCAGAAGAGACGGATGAAGGTTGACACATGCGGTCTTCGGGATGTCGAGCACCGATTCCTTCAGGAGCTGTCCGAAGGCAACTGTAACGATGAAGTCCGGCTCGAAACTGTCCAAAACCGCCCGTGGGTCGCGGCGTGAGACCCGCTCCGGGCAGAAGACATCAAGCCCGAGCTCTTGCGCCAGGACCTTGCAGACACATGGTGTCAGCCTCAACCCGCGGCCAGAAGGCTGGTCCGGCTGCGTAACGCACATCATCTCGTAACGGCCCGAATCGAAAAGAGCTCTCAGCGACGGAACGGCGAAGTCGGGCGTCCCCATGAAAATAAGGCGCAGCTTGCTAGGCGAACTTCCAGCAGACAATCTGGCGCGTTGCTCCAACTATCTAGAAAAAGACTTTCTTCTTGGACTGCTGCTCTCGGAACCTGCGCTCGAAGAGGTCTCTCTGTAACGGATTGAGAAAGTCCACGATCAGGCGCCCGTTGATGTGATCGATCTCATGTTGAATCGCTCTTGCAGCGAGGCCTTCCGCCTGGACCTCTATCGATTTGCCGTTCAAATCCTGGCCGACCACCGTTACGGAAGTTGCCCTTTGCACGCTCGTCACGAACTCCGGTATACTCAGACATCCTTCCTCGGCGACCTCCTCGCTGGACATCTCCGTCAACTCAGGATTGAGCAGCACCAAGCGCTGCGTGGCGTCGCGACCGGCGCTGGTGTCCAGGACTATCACTCTAACCGAGGCGCCCAACTGCGGTGCGGCCAGACCAACACCGTGGCTAGCATACATGGTGGCCTGCATGTCCTCCACGAGCCTGATCACGTCGCTCTTGACAATAGTGACTGGCTCGGCCTTCTTCTGGAGCACGGGGTCACCGTAAATGACGATCTCTCTTTCGGGCATTCCTTACTTTGCCTCCTCCTCAGCCTCCGGGGTCTTCCCCCTCGCAAACAGCGTAACCTCGCATACGGCTGCGCCGGGCCTCTCTTCCGGTGTAAGCCGTCCAGCCGCCTCGCCAGCCGGTGTCAGCTCCCATATCTTGTACTCCCTGCCCACCGTTTGCCTCAAGAACGCCCGACCAAAGTTGAGCGCTGCCCGGGCCACATCCGCAAGGTCCTCGGGACGGCTCACCCTACATTCGTCGCAAGCTCTCACGCCTCGCTCGTCGCCGCGAATCTCTATGTCCATCCCAACCCCCAAGAATCGCTCCACCAATTACGGTCAGGAGAGTCACGTTGCGGGCCATGAAGGAATCGAACCTTCGACCTTCTGATTAAGAGTCAGCTGCTCTACCTAGCTGAGCTAATGGCCCACTCTTGAAACATACGGCTCACCCGCCAAAATGTCAAGACTCGACACACTCCGGCGAGCACACCCATGCCAAATAATACAGCCTGAGGGCGCCTGCTTCTCACCGAAGCGCTGCCCCTTTTCATTGTCAGCTAGCAAAGATGCCGAGGGCCGGACTTGAACCGGCACGAGCCAACGGCTCAGCGGATTTTAAGTCCGCTGCGTCTGCCACTTCCGCCACCCCGGCATAATCGGGCAATCATCTCCACTAACAATAGTCCAAATGCAATGCGAATCAAGGCGAGGGGGAGTTTCCCCATTCTGTTTTGGACTGGTTCATGATGCCGACTTCGTCTCAGATGCTCGACGCCGCCTCCGAATCCCCGAAGGGGATTAACGTGGGTAGCCGTAGGCGTCAGCCTACGGAATCGGAACGCATCCCCACCTCCCCAGATCGGCCCTGAAGGGGCCGCACAACAGTCCTTTCACACCAGAAGCCTTCGTCATGAAACGGTCGATTGTGCAACCCTTTCAGGGTTGTTTTTCTTTTTCTTCGCTGGCCGTGATCCGTAGGCTGACGCCTACGGCTACCCACGTTCCACCCTTTCAGGGCGGAAGTATGCCCCGGCTCCGGTAAGCTCCAATTCCAGTCGATGCCGTCCGGAATTAGAGCCACATAGCCGATAAACCAGCTATTCTGCGCTCAAGATTGGGGAAACTCCTGGAATCAAGCGAGGGGGGTGGAGCAGAGGCGGGGCTGCCTATTGACCTGAAAGGCATCTCAGCAATCTTGATCGAGCAATGTCCCTTGAAAGAACGGGGTCAATAGCGGATAATCCCGCTCGCACAAAAATTGACTAGAAATAACATAAGGAGCCGGAAGCGGAGCGCATGATGGCGAGCGACAAAGTCTGCAAACATGAGGATTGCGAGAAGCTCGCTCTGTTTGACGAGGACAACTGCTGGGAGCACTTAGCCGGGCAGCAGAAGCGTGGATTCAAAATACACATCGAACATCAAAAAGCCAAACTCTTCGGTGCCGTTCTGCAGGAAGCTGACCTTGTGGCGGCAGAGCTTGGGGGCGCCAAAATGGGTGGGGCGAAGCTGGAAGGGGCTAATCTGTCACGCGCCAAGATGCAGGGCGCGGATATTTGCCACGCCAAGCTGAATGGAGCCATTCTTAATCATACACATCTAGCGCAGACCATCGCAGAATGCGCCGATTTTTCAGATGCCGACCTTACTAAGGCGGATCTTCGCGGTGCCAGCCTTCAAAGCGCTGAATTCAACAATGCACGGCTAGACGGTGTTAACCTGGAGGGAGCGACCCTAATTGCCGCCTCGATGAGAGGGGCTTCGCTTCGTCAAGCGTGGATACGGGGAGTTCTGCATGGGTGGGACATGGACCTGCGGGATGCGGGTTTATTCGATGTGAATCTCGAGGGTTCCAACATCTGGAACTCCGACCTTCGAGGGGCAAGTCTTAGAGGAGCCAATCTGACGCGAACTGACCTGCGCTATTCGGATATACGGAATGCGGATCTATCGCTGGCGAAGATGAATGAAGCCGACCTCAGAGAGATAAAGCAGACACTATATACCGTATCGACGATGTTTAGAGATGCACTCAGAAGCAGAGACGGTAGGATCCAAATTACTCGCTGGGACGGCGCCGATGGCATTGATCGAGCTCGCATGACGCCCGCCGCCAGGCGTTACGTGAAGTGGATTTCGCGCGTAGAAGATTACCGTGCACATAATCCTGCAAATGCATTCATGCTGCGCTGGCTCCTCTTCTACGGTAAATCATACATTCTTTTCTTTATCCAAATCGCCATATTGGCTTTCATCTTCGGCTTCGCGTATGCAGACTATACATGCCCTCAATGGCTTCCGGAACCCATTGCAGGATTTCTCTCAGTAATCGATCCCAAGGTGGGGGAAGTTTATGAGCTTTCTCTGGATGGATATGCTTCGGATGGATTCGTTCCCTATTATTACAGCATTGTTACGATGACAACTCTCGGATTCGGCGATGTGGTTCCTTTGAATCTTCCGGGCCGGCTATTTGTGGTAGTTGAGGTGATCTTAGGATATATCTATTTGGGTGTTCTCATATCAGTGTTCGCTAGCGGAATCGTCCAATTCATAAAAGGTGATTGAGGGCGCACAACCAGGTTCGGTGCGATTCTTCGCGGCTCTCGAGGTCATCTTCGGCTACATTGGCCTGGGCGGGCTGATCTCTATTCTGGCGAACAAGGTGGCGAGGCGGGCGTGAGGAGGAGAGGGGAAGGTCGGCCCCGGATCCGTTGCGTTGCACGCACGGCTACCCACGGTGCGCCCTTTCAGGGCGTGTCCCTTTTGCCATTGCGCCTGTTGCCCATTCGCCCATGAGAGGGTGGTGTCAAGCCACCACCAATGAAAG
Organism: bacterium; assembly: GCA_035527515.1. NCBI lineage: Bacteria > bacterium. The sequence continues at coordinate 24,039 of DATLAJ010000130.1, read as the reverse complement.
CGGCGTCAAGCCGCCGCACTCCAAAGGGGCCGGCTTCGTGCCCTTCGTGGACGACTCATCTAATAAATAGGGGATCCACTAAGGACACTAAGAGACACGAAGAACAAAAGCTAGTCTGGCGCGATGCCCTCCGTTGATTCCCTTTCTACTTTGCTTCCCTTCGTGTGCCTTCGTGCCCTTCGTGGACGACTCATCTAATAAATGGGGGATCCACTAAGGACACTAAGAACCACGAAGAACAAAAGCTAGTCTGGGGCGATGCCCTCCGTTAAGTCCCTTTCTACCCTTCTTGTCCGCCGTAGCCTGGCGAAGGCGGATTCTCCTTTTGTGCCCCAGTTGATTGATCTCCGATTGACTTTGAGGCGCGGCAGAGGCTACATTGGCGGGACTTTGGAGCCGCTTTTGCGGGATTGAGGGCCAGCGTTTTACGGGTTATTCGAGGGCAGATTTGGACGAACATCAGGGGCGGCGGACGCTCCTTTTTTTGGGTATATTCTTCACGACGCTGTCGCTTCTGATGCTCGAGGTCAATATCACGCGGCTTTTCTCGGTCGTGATGTTCTACCATTTCTCCTTTCTTGCCGTAACGATGGCGCTGTTTGGACTCAGCGCGGGCGGCATCATAACCTACGTTTTCGCCGAGCGGCTCATCAAGAAAGAGCGGCCGCCGCATCTCTCGGTCTTTGGCGTTCTTTTCTCGGCCTCGATTCTCGGTGCATTTCTCGCATTCAAGTGGTTTCCGTTCGAGGCGGCGATGACGGCGAGCTCGTTTTTGAGGCTTCTCGTGTTATGCCTCGAGTGGACTGTGCCTTTCCTCATGGCCGGCATCTGCGTGGCTCTTGCTCTGCGTGCCTACTGCCAGCTAGTAAGCAGGCTCTACTTCGCAGACCTCGCCGGCGCAGCGTGCGGCTGCGTGGGCATCGTGGTGCTGATGCAGAAGTTCGGCTCGCCAACGGCCATCCCGATCATCGCGGCAACTGCGGCTTTGGGCGCGGCATTCTTCGCGGGATTCGAGCGGCGTCGAGCGTGGATTGGCGTCTCGGTCGTGGGGATATGCACGCTGCTGTCCATCGCGGCTTTCAGCCACCGCGACGGCATGCTCGAGGTAACGTCGAAGCGGGACCTCGTGTTGATGAGGAAGGGCGAAAGGCCGAACCTTCTTTTCGTCAGGTGGAATGCGCTATCAAGGGTGGACGTTTTCAACTGGCATTCCGTGCCCGGATGGGGCGTGAGCAAGACCTTCAAGGGCGCTCTTCCGAAAATGCTGGCGGTGCAGATCGATGCCGCGGCAGCCACGCCACTTATTAACTTTGATGGCGATTTTGCAAAGCTCAAGTTCCTCAAGTATGACGTAACCGAGATAGTCTATTTCCTAAAGCAGCATCCAAGCGTCTTCGTGATAGGTCCCGGCGGCGGTCGGGACGTTCTCTCGGCGCTGATGTTCGGGGCAAGAGCGGTCTTCGCTGCCGACATCAACGGGCTTATCGTCGATGTCGTCGGCAAGCATTTCGGGAGGTTCGTGGGAAACATCTACGACCGGCCCGACGTAACGGTTGTGGTTGACGATGCGAGAAGCCAGGTCCGCCGCTGCAAGCGCAAGTTCGACATAATCCAATCCTCGATGACTGACACGTGGGCGGCAACCGCTGCGGGCGCCTTCTCCCTTTCGGAGAACAATCTGTACACGCGGCAGGCGTTCAACGAGTATTGGCAGAAACTTACTGATGACGGTCTATTATCTTTCTCTCGCTACGTCTCCTCGCCGCCAACGCAGACGCTGCGCGTTATGTCTCTTTGCATCGCCTGTCTCGAGGACCAGGGCGTGAAGGACCCCGCAAGGCACGTTGCGGCGCTAGCCTGTCCGCCGGCCGGAACGACAATCCTCAAAAAATCGCCGTTTACTGAGGATGAGATCGACCTACTTCAGAAGATCGCTGAGACGCTTGACTACAAGGTCTTGTTCCTTCCGGGACGGGGAGGGGACCCGACGTTCACCAAGCTGATCGAGAGTAAGGACAGAGACGCATTCTTCAGGCAGTATCCCCTGGACGTATCGCCGCCAACCGACGATCGTCCCTTCTTCTTCAACCTTCTGAAGCCCTTCTCAATGTTTAGCTCGCTCAAACACCTCGGAGGCGCTCTAGACCACAACCTATACGCTCAAATCGTGGTCGTTTTCCTGTTCTTTGTGTATCTTGCGCTCAGCCTATTGCTCATACTCTTGCCGCTCTACTTCAAGAGTGGCAGGCTAAAGAGCCTTTCCGCTAGCGTTTTGCCGAGGCTTCTCTATTTCGTCTCGATTGGCCTGGGTTTCATGCTCGTCGAGATATCCGTAATGCAGAGGATGACGCTTTTTCTTGGCCATCCAACCTACTCGCTTGTCGTAGTGCTTTTCTCTCTGCTGCTGTTCGCGGGCATCGGCAGCCTGCTAACGGAGCGCGTGGGGCCACGATGGTCATCAGATAAAGGCGCCGGGACGCCTGACGGTGCTCCTTCGCGCGCAACGTCGATAGGACAGCGCCGGCTGAGGCTTGACTGTGCGGTCTCTGCCCTGGCAGTGATCGTTCTTTTGGGTCTGTTCATCGCCTATTCCGCGAGATTCCTTGAGCGCTTCACGTCAGCGGGGCTGCCTGCCAGATTCGCTGTATGTGTGGCAATGTTGCTGCCGTTCGGGCTGGCCATGGGCAGGCTATTCCCGCTTGGGATCAAGTCCCTTTCCGGCAGTGAGGAATTCCTGATCCCGTGGGCCTGGGCAGTCAATGGCACAGCTTCGGTGCTTGGCTCGATCCTCGCCATCATCACCGGGATGTGGGCTGGGTTCACAGCATGTCTCCTGCTTGCTATACTCTGCTACGGCCTCGCCATTGTCGCAGTCGCTCGCCGGAAGCCCGCATAACCTTACTACGCCAACTATTGCCTCGCTAATTTGCTTAGTGAGTGTAGGGAAGTTTTTAGACCGCCGTGTCTGACCTAGAGATTCGAGACGCAGCGGTGAGATGATGTATTCTTTGGAATATATAACTGCGGCGCATGCTAGAACTTGGGCTTTGAGCTGTAAGTCATGACGAAGCTTGACAGATACATATTCCGGCAGATGCTGGGACCCCTTGGGCTGTGCATCGCGCTGATAACGACAATCCTTGTCATGCACAGGATGCTCCGGTTGATGGAGATGATCATCAACAAGGGTGTTCCTGCCTCGGTCTTCTTTCTGTTTTTGGTGTTCCTGCTCCCATCGCTCTTGGTGCTTTCGGTTCCGATGGCGGTGCTGGTGGCGATTTTGATGACCTTCTCACGGATGTCGGCCGACAACGAGATTGTTGCGCTGAAGGCTAACGGCATCAGTCTCTTCAGGATGCTGCGTCCGCCACTCGTGCTGGGGATTCTGGGCTGGCTGCTGTCTTCAGCGATAATGCTTTACGTCCTGCCCTACGCTAACCGCCCTGCCAAGGAGAAGATCATTGAGATAGCCACCAAGCACGCTGACGCCCAGATCGAGCCCAGGGTCTTCTATGACAAGTTCAAGGACTTCATGCTCTACGTCCAGGAGAAGCTCCCGGACGACCCAACCATGCACGGCATATTCGTCTCCCACACCAATGACGCGGGCGACCAGCAGCTGATGGTTGCAGCGAGGGGACGTCTTTTCTCTGACCAAGAGGGCGAGCAGACCTACCTCAAGCTTGAGAATGGCAGTATCCATGAACTACCCCGGTCCCACGCGAAAAGATACACCGTCTCGAGTTTCGCCACGCAGAACCTTCCATTGCTCAATGAGCAGACAAGAAAAACGCTCAAAAAAAAGGTCCCATTTAGCCACCGTGAGATGACGGTTGCGGAGCTGAAAAACGTCATAGCCGAAAACCTCAAGCAGTTGAAGGCCTCTAAGAATGCCTACTTAGAGGCCGTTGAAAAGGGGCCTGCCAATGGGAGCAATGAGGAAAACACAAAGGGCCTCGAGCGATCATATCGCTATTGGCAGTGGGTCCATAACTCCAGCCGCGTCGAGCTTCACAAAAAATTCTCGTTGCCGTTTGCCTGTATAATCTTCGCCCTCATCGGTGTTCCGTTGGGCATCTTCAACCGCCGCAGGAAACAGGGCGGCAGCATCGGGATGAGCCTGCTACTGTTTCTCGCCTACTATGTACTTCTCTCGGCCGGCCAGAATCTTGGCGACAACGGCGACCTGTCGCCAATGCTTTCGATGTGGCTCCCCAACATAGTCTTGGCCATCTTCGCCGCCTTCCTGCTTTACTACTCGGCCCTGGAGAGGAAACCGAAGCTCTGGCTGTCGGATGCGCTGTTTCTCTTCTTTGCACGGGTGAGAAGCCGGCTTTCGGGGCTCGGTGCGAGAAGGAGACTTGGGCTCAGACCCTCAACTGGGGCAAGGTTGTCCGGATACTGGGTCGGCAGCGGCAGGCCTCGCTTTCCCAGGCTTCTAGACCGCTATGTCGCCGCGAAGTTCGTGCGCATCATGGCGATAGTGGTCTGCGGGCTGATTCTAATCTTCTGCGTCGTGAATTTTGTGGAGGTCATTGACGATGTAATCGAGCATAAGTCCGGCGTGATGTCGGCGCTCAGATATGTCGCCCTTTCAATCCCCCAGCTGCTCTTCTGGGTCATCCCCATGGCGGTGCTTGTGACGGCGCTGATGACCATAAACCTGATGTCGCGGAGCAACGAGCTCGTAGTGTTGCAGGCTGGTGGGACGAGCCTACAGCGCATATCGGCCGGGGTCTTTGCAATTGCGCTGCTGGCGAGTGCGGCATCGTTTCTTCTTAGTGAATACATTGTGCCCTATACGAATCAAGAGGCGTACAGGGTCAAGCATGAGGAGATCAATCTCCAGAAGAGAAAGAGCAAATTCGCCAAGTACAGGATTTGGTACAGAGGCGTCGGTAACCGCATATACAACATCGGCTACATCGACCAACGCCCTCGAGAGCCCATTATGAAGGACATAACCATCTTTGAGTTCGACAGAAGCTTGAATATCGAGCATATCTTGCAGGCCGAGAGCGCCTATTACACCGACGGCAAGTGGTTCTTTGAGAACGTGGACTTCAAACGAATGACGCCAGAAGGGCCGAGGTCTGAGATAATGGAGCGTCTGGTGCTTCGGCTAGATGAGACGCCGGATGACTTCATCAAGCTAAAGCCGGAACCCGACGAGATGAGTTACGGCCAGTTGAGTCGATATATCGAGGAGCTCAAGAGCGCAGGATACAGCTATCAGCAATACGAGACCGATCTAATGAACAAGATAGCGATGCCCATGATTGCCTTCATAATCGCGCTCATCGCTGTGCCTCTTGGAGCGATGGCGGCCAGAAGTGGGAGGCTGGTGGGGCTGGGGGCCGGGATCGCTATCGCGGGCGTCTTCTTCGTGGTCCATTCAACGTTCATATCTTTCGGCCACAGCGCGCGGATACCTGACTTTCTTGCTGCCTGGTCAGCAAACATTCTTTTCGGCACGACAGGACTATTTCTCTTCTCTCACGCAAGGACCTGAGAGTGTCTATCATCTGCCACTGGACGGGTCTAAAAGTCAGGGCCGATTCGTGCGGCTCGGTGTGCAGAGATGGTTCTCGTCCGACAATCAGATTGGAGCGGGGAACGTTGCGGCTGCCTCGCGGCTGGAGGGCAGAAGCTCCTGCCCGAAGGGCAGACCATGGGTAGCCGCAGGCGCAGCCTGACGGTCCGAATAGCGCCACAATCCCCCTTTCTAACCTCCCCGTTGCGTTGCACGCACGGCTACCCACGGTATCCCCTGTCGGGGATTTGCAGCCTGCACCCCTCGTTCGCACCCGCTAGCTGAAAGAGCCAGCAACTCGGCCGTCGACATGAACTCCCGTGCCCACGTGGCAGCCAGCTTCAGAGCTCAACTTCAGAAACGATCAATCTGATTATCGGGGCCTCTCAGTCAGGTTGACATACCGGTGGAGAGGGTTTATTGTAATCGCTGATGCGAGCTCGAGGGTATTGGCGGGGTAGAAAGGCCGTCCAGCGGAGGAAGGATGTTATTTTTTGAGGAATGAGGATAGGTAGCGCTTAAAGAAGGGAGTGATGTATTGAACCTGAAAGGGAGCAAGACTGAGAGAAACATTTTGACGGCGTTTGCGGGCGAGTCGCAGGCCCGCAATCGCTATACATATTTCGCCGGCGCAGCGATGAAAGAGGGCTTTGTGCAGATATCAGCCATCTTCGAGGAGACCGCTAACCAGGAGAAGGAGCACGCGAAGCGGCTGTTCAATTTTCTCGAGGGCGGCGAGGTTGAGATAACCGCAGCGTTTCCGGCTGGTGTGATAGGGACCACGGCGGAGAATCTCAAGGCTGCCGCGGCTGGCGAGCACTACGAGCACTCGGAGATGTATCCGGGCTTTGCTAAGATTGCGCGTGATGAGGGCTTCGAGGTTATAGCAAGGGTATTCGAGGCAATTGCCGTTGCCGAGAAGCAGCACGAGAAACGCTACTTGGGCCTTCTGGCAAATGTCGAGGCGGGCACAGTTTTCAAGAAAGACAAACCTATCGTCTGGCGCTGCCGCAACTGTGGCTATTTGCATGTCGGGACTGAGGCGCCTCAGTCGTGTCCGGCCTGTGCGCACCCGCAGGCACACTTCGAGGTTTTGTGCGAGAATTGGTGACCCAGTATATCTTATATCTAAAGTGTTTTGTTTAATTAGGAGGAGATGTAATGGTGGAAGGGATGCCGCTGATTGGGGATAGGTTCCCCGATATGGAGGTTCAAACAACTCATGGGAGGATGAAGCTGCCGGACGCGTTCGACGGCAAATGGTTCGTGCTGTTCAGCCATCCGGGGGACTTCACGCCGGTTTGCACGACTGAATTCGTTGCATTCCAGAAGCGTTTTGAGCAGTTCGAGGAGCTTGGCTGCAAGCTGATTGGGCTGAGTATTGACCAGGTCTTCTCTCATATTAAGTGGATTCAATGGATTGAGGAGAACCTGGGCGTCAAGATTAAGTTCCCTGTCATTGCTGATGGTCTGGGGGATGTGGCCAAATCTCTCGGGATTATCCACCCTGGCAAGGGCACGAACACGGTTCGCGCGGTTTTCGTCGTTGATCCCCAAGCCATCCTTAGGGCGATGGTGTATTACCCTCAGGAACTTGGGCGGAATATGGACGAGATCGTTCGTATGGTCAAAGGGCTTCAGGTCTCCGATGCCAACAAGGTAGCGATGCCGGCTAACTGGCCTGAGAACGAGCTGGTCAAAGACCACGTGATAATCCCACCCCCGTCAGATGAGAAGGGTGCCAGCGAGCGGAAGGCACAATATGGGGAGGGCTGTTATGATTGGTGGTTCTGCCACAAGAAGTTATAGGAGGGCTAGGCGATGACCGAGATGCTTCAAGTTTACAGGTGCGAGGTATGTGGGAACGTCGTAGAGATGCTCCACACTGGCGTGGGGGAACTTGTCTGCTGCGGTGAGCCGATGAAACTTTATGCGGAGAACACGACTGATGCGGCTTTGGAGAAGCACGTTCCGGTAATCGAGAAGCTCGGATCTGGTTCTCAGATACTCACGCGCGGCCTTGGTGGCTCGAGAGGACCCCGGTTCAAGGTGCAGGTTGGCAGCGTGGCGCACCCGATGCTAGAGAAGCACTACATCGAGTGGATTGAGCTTCTGGCTGACGGTAAGGCATATCGGCAGTTCCTGAAGCCGGGCGATGCTCCGGAGGCAACTTTCTGTGTCGAGGCGGACAAGGTAACGGTCCGCGAGTACTGTAACGTCCACGGACTCTGGAAGAAGGAGCTGTGATCATGATGGGAAAGAGAATCCTTGAGGCCTTCAACAAGCAGATCAAGGAGGAGCTTGAATCGGCCTACTTGTACCTGTCGATGGTGAGCTACTTTCACTCTGTTGGGTTTGATGGGATGGCGAGTTGGATGCGAGTGCAGGCCGAGGAGGAGCTCGGGCACGCCATGAAGTTCTTTGACTTCATAAACGAGCGTGACGGGAAGGTGGAGTTGCTGCCTATCTCAACCGAGCGACAGAAGGATTGGTCTTCGCCTCTTGAGGTGTTCCAGGCGGCATTCGGACACGAGCAGTTCATCACGGGCAAGATCAACGACCTTGTGAAGATTGCACGGGAGGAGAACGACAGCGCCTCTGAGGTCTTCCTGCAATGGTTCGTTACTGAGCAGGTAGAGGAAGAGGCGAATACCTCGAAGGTGGCTCAGATGCTCGAGAGGCTCGGCGAGTCGGGCCATGGTTTATTCATGATGGACCAGAGGCTGGGTGAAAGGGCTACCGCGTCTGGTTCGGTCGGGGAGAGATAAGCGATGTCAAACGAGGAATCTATGGACGAGGTCGCGAAGGGGATCGCCGAGGCGATCAGGACAGAGAACGAGGGGAGATACTTCTATCTGATGGCAGCGAACAGCACCACTGATCCCAAGGGCAAAGAGGTGTTTAAGACGCTGGCTGACGAGGAGGAGGTCCACATGAATTATCTTAAGAAGCAATACCTGTCGCTTCTTGAGCATGGCGAGTTTGACAAGAAGTTGAAGCTGGGTCCCAAGGCGGATTTCTCCGGAGCGAACCCGATATTCTCAGAACAGTTGCTGGAGCGGCTTTCGGATGCTCATTATGAGATGAGTGCGCTTTCGATAGGCGTGCGGCTCGAGCTATTTGCCTTGAGCTACTACAAGAGGCGGGCTGAGGAGAGTTCTGACGCTTACGCCAGAGGATTCTTCAATGAGCTCGCGGAGTGGGAGACCGGCCATTATCGCGCGCTCCTGACGCAGCTTGATGCTCTGAAGGATTTCTATTGGGAGGCTGCCGGCTTTGCGCCATTCTGACGTGCAACAGGGAAACAAACGATGAGTATCACGTTTAACGCTGACGAGGTTTTTGAGGTAGCCGAGCAGATCGAGAGGAACGGCGCGAATTTCTATCGACGTGCGGCGGAGGCATTTGCAGGCTCCGACTCTCATCAGCTGCTAACTGACCTCGCCAGTTGGGAAGAGGGCCACGAAAGGCTCTTCGCTGACATGCGCGAGCAGCTTTCTCGGAGAGAACAGGAACCTGTGTTCTTCGATCCCAACAACGAGGCTGTCATGTATCTGCGAGCTATGGCGGACGATCACGTTTTCAGTCCTAAGAAGGAGCTCTCTAAGATATTGACAGGCAACGAGGGACTGGTGGAGATTCTCCGAAAGGCTCTTCGGTTCGAAAAGGACTCCATCGCTTTCTACCTGGGAATGAGGGACTTGGTTAGCGTGGAGCTTGGCAAGGACAAGGTGGCCAGGATAATTGAGGAGGAGAAGAGCCACGTCGTCATGCTGACCAAATGGATTGACAAGTTGGGTGAATAGACGCTCGTATTCTAGACGAGGTGACCGTTCGGCCATCCTTAGTGGGCACGCTGGAATGAGACCCCTGGACACGCCATCTATTGCCGCACAACGGCCAAGGGGCGTGGGCAATATGAAAAGGAGGATAGTGTGAAGGGACCCGAAAGTGCAGTCAGAGTTACTGACCATGTGTATTGGGTTGGTGCCATTGACTGGGGCATTCGGAACTTCCACGGCTATCTGACCAGTCGCGGCACGACGTACAACGCATATCTCGTTCTGGCCGACAGGATCACCTTGATAGACACCGTCAAGGCCCCATTCGTTGACGAGATGCTCGCACGAATCGCCTCGGTTGTGGAACTTGATAAGATAGACTACATCATCTCGAACCACTCCGAGATGGATCATACTGGCGCATTGCCCGGGACTATCGAGGCAGTGAAACCTGAGAGGGTCTTTGCCTCAGTCATGGGCGCAAAGGCGATCTCCAGTCATTTCGAGCTCGGCCGCGAGGTGGTCCCCGTGAAGAATGGCGAGAGCCTAAGCCTCGGCAACATGAGCCTGACATTTGTTCATACGCCGATGCTGCACTGGCCGGACAGTATGCTGTCGTATCTGGCCGAGGATGAGGTCCTCTTCTGTCAGGATGCGTTTGGCATGCACCTTGCCTCGACCGAGCGATTTGACGATGAGATAGGTAAGGATGTTCTGGTCGATGAGGCAGCGAAATACTACGCCAACATCCTTTTGCCGTTCTCTCCGCTGGTAACGAAGCTTATCGAGAGTCTTCCGACGCTGGGACTCATGTTGAAAACTGTGGCGCCTGACCACGGCCCGATCTGGCGGGCAGGTTTCGAGAATGTGCTACGGCTGTATTCCGAGTGGGCTGCGCAGAGGCCGTCCATGAAGGCGGTGGTTCTTTTCGATACGATGTGGCACAGCACAGAGATGATGGCCAACGCGCTCTGCGAGGGGTTGAAGGAGGGCGGAGCGAGCGTCCACGTTATGCCACTTGGATCTTGCCACCGAAGCGAGGTGGCGACGGCAGTGATGCAGGCCGGGGCACTTCTGGTCGGCTCACCAACCATGAACAACAACATCTTCCCCTCGGTCGCGGATGTCTTGACCTATTTGAAGGGGCTGAAGCCCAAGAACCTTCTTGGCGCCGCGTTCGGCTCGTTCGGCTGGAGCGGCGAGGCTGTTGGTCATATCAATGACTTTTTGAGAGCCATGAAAGTCGAGCTCGTGAGCGAGGGCGTCAAGTCCAACTACGTGCCGAACCGGGAGTCGCTCGATGAATGCTACTCGCTGGGTACTGATTTGGCTCGCAAGATGAAGGAGAGATGCTGACATGGCGGCCGAAATAGCCCCCGGAGCATTGTTTTGTATAAGCTATGGCCTGTATATCGTGAGCTCGCGCTCTGGCGATAAACTGAACGGTCAGATCGTCAACACGGTCGTCCAGGTTGCTGCGAGCCCTCCGAAAATTGCCGTCAGCATCAACAAGGAGAACCTGACGCACGAGTTCATTTCCGAAAGCGGCGTTTTCGGTGTCTGCGTGTTGGACCAAACGACGCCCATGACGCTCATAGGCAGGTTCGGCTTCAGGTCCGGACGTGACATTGACAAGTTTGATAAAGTCGAGCACAAGCTTGGGCAGACAGGCGTCCCGCTCGTAACCGAGCATGTTCTCTCGGTGCTTGAGGCGAAGGTCATTGACGCAGTGGACGTGGGCACTCACACGTTGTTCGTCGGGGAGCTTTTGTCTGCCGAGATCGTGGGGACGGGGGACCCACTTACTTACGATTACTACCACAAATATCTGAAGGGCAAGACGCCCAAGAATGCGCCGAGTTATGTCGAGACCCAAACCCAGGCATGAGAAACAGTATTAGAACAGGAGCGAGGCCAATGACTAGATATGTCTGCACTGTCTGTGGATACCTTTATGACCCCAAGATGGGCGACCCGGACGGCGGGATTGAGCCGGGAACCGCATTTGAGGACATCTCAGATGACTGGGTTTGTCCCGTCTGCGGCGCCGGAAAGGATGCCTTCGAGGCGGAGGAGTAGGGCGAGATCGTAGATAAGCAGACGCTTGAACGGCTATACGCGAGATACAACAGACGCGAGTTCGTTCATCCAGACCCGCTTGAGTTTCTCTACGATTACCGGGACCTCCGCGACCGCGAGATAGTGGCGCTCATCGCATCGTCACTAGCCTACGGTAGGGTCGCACAGATTCTAAGGAGCGTTTCCGGCGTTCTCGACCGGTTGGGACCGTCGCCTTACGAGTTTTTGCTTGATACGTCGAGCGATGGCCTGCGGTCATTGTTTTCGGGATTCAAGCACCGTTTCACCACTGGGGGCGAGCTCGTTAAGCTTCTCATTGCCACGAGGCGTGTGGTAAGGTGTTATGGTTCCTTGCGCGAATGCTTTGGGGCTGGACTGAAGGACGGTGATGACACTGTGATGCCGGCGCTTGAGAGGTTCGTTGACGAGCTCAGACTCGCTCGCAGCCAAAGAGACGTTTCCAACAGCCTTCTCCCATCGCCGAGGCTTGGCAGCGCGTGCAAACGTCTGAACCTTTTCCTTCGTTGGATGGTGCGGCAGGACAATGTCGATCCCGGTGGATGGCAGAATGTCGAAGCCTCGAGACTGGTCGTGCCTCTGGATACACATATACACAGAATGGGGCTTGCGCTGCGCTTGACAGACAGAAAGAGCCCAGGTATTCGCTGCGCCCTAGAGATTACGGAAGCGCTGAGAGGTTTTGCACCCGACGACCCCGTGCGATACGATTTCGCCATGACGAGGCTTGGCATAAGGGAGGATGCCGATCCCGAATCCTTCCTCGAGGAATGTCGGCGGCGCGGAGATGAGGCTCATGCTTGATATCATCACTGATGTATTATCTGAGTTCTGGGGCGTGCTTGGTGAGATGTCGCCCTACCTGTTGTTTGGCTTTCTCGTGGCTGGGGTGCTGTCAGTTTATATCTCGGCGGATGTTGTGCGTCGTCATCTGGGCGGAAAGGGCCTCTTGCCAGTTATCAAGGCGTCGCTTTTCGGGGTTCCACTGCCGCTGTGCTCCTGCGGCGTCATTCCTGTCTCCGCCTCATTAAGAAGACAGGGGGCAAGCAAAGGCGCCACGACCGCTTTTCTGCTTTCTACGCCTCAGACGGGCGTTGACAGCATCTTCGTTACGTTCAGCCTTCTTGGGCCAGTCTTCGCCGTATTCAGGCCGATAGCGGCACTTCTGACGGGCTTCATTGGCGGCTCGCTTGTATCACTTCACGAGAAGGACGGGGAGGAGGTTCAAGAGAGCACCGAATGCACGTGCGCAACCGGGGCCTGCATGGTGCATCCCAAGGGCAAGAAACTGGCGCAGGTGTTCAAATACGGTTTTGTAACCTTGGCCGGGGACATCGCAAAGCCGCTCTTCTTCGGCCTTGTGGCTGCTGCGCTCATCTCGGCACTCATACCGCAGAATTTCTTTGCCGAATCGCTTGGCAGAGGTTTTCTAGGCAAGCTGCTGCTGATGGCCGTTGGGATACCGATCTATGTATGCGCTACGGCCTCCGTGCCTATTGCCGCGGCGCTGATTGCGATAGGTGTTTCTCCCGGTGCTGCGTTTGTTTTTCTTATGACAGGACCTGCGACGAACGTTGCCACAATCGCTACTGTTTGGAAGGTTATGGGACGCAGGGTCGCGGTTATCTACCTTCTCACTACAGCTGGATGTGCCCTGTTGTTCGGGACAATCCTCGATGCGATCTACACTTCCACATCCCAAACCGTGGAGCCCTACATGCCCTGGATGCTGCCGCCGCAGCTCAGGTCTGCGAGCGCCATAGTCCTTCTGGCGGTGCTTGCCTGGTCAAAATACGCAAGCAGACACGTTCATCATGAACCAATCCCCAAAGACAAGGAGGAGAGAATGCTGGTACTGAACGTTACGGGAATGACTTGTAGCCACTGCGTTGCGGCTGTAACGCGGGCGTTGAAAGAAGTCGCCGGAGTCGAGACGGTTGACGTGAATCTCAGGACTGGCAAGGCGCTTATTGATGGCAAAGACCTCGATGCCGAGACGCTCTGCAAGGCCGTGCAGGAGCTTGGCTACGGCTGCGCTGTGAGCGCGGAGCCGTCATCTTGACGTCCTGTCGCTAGCGATCGGGTAATGGACGGGATGCGTAACGCAACCAGGGGCTTCCTACGCGACGCCGGATAGCAGGAGAACGCCGAGGGGCTAGGATGGGACTATCTCGTTGGCAAGGACTGCGTCGGGAGCTATCTTGGCGCCTCGCCAGACGACCGATCGCGTGATCTTTGCTCCGCGGCCCACGCTGGCGCCCTCGCCCACGATTACGTAGGGCCCAACCGATGCGCCTTTGCCGATTGAGCAAGACGCACCAAGCGCAACGGGAGGCTCGATCTTCGCCCCGCTAGACACATCGATGCCGAGCTTCTCCATGGTTTCCGCTTGGTCATTGTGTTTGATAATCGCGTAGTTGCCGGCCATCTCGACCGCTCGCCGAAGCGGGCTTGAGCCGTCAAGAACGTCGAAATGCGCCTGTAGGTAGCCCTCTTTATCCCCCAACTCTTGCCAGTAGCCGTTATGCACGAATCCCTGAACGAGCAGCCCTGTGCGCAGCATCTTGACGTTCGCCGACATCACCGTGTCCGGCCGGCCAGAACATAGGTACTCGAAGATGGCTGCCTCGAGTATGTGCAGGCCGCAAAACACGTAGGACGGGCGCTCGCCGTCAGCAGTGCCGAACAGCCCCCCCAGCATCGAGATGCGGCCCTCAGCATCGGTCTGGATCGGCGTGTACTTCTGCGATTTGCGCTGGGCAAGGAGCAGCGTTGCGGCGGCGGCTCTCTTTGAGTGCATCTGGACCACGTGTTCCATATCTATTGACGGATCGAGAACAAAATCGCTATTGACGGCCAGGAAAGTCTCGTCACCGAGGAGCCGCTCCGCCCTCTTCAGGCCGCCGCCAGTCCCGAGCAGCTCCTGCTCCTTTGAGAAGTGTAGGCCAAACTTGCTCCGCCAGCGAGACAAGATGTGCCGCTTGATGGTCATGGGCCTGTGGAACAGGTTCACCACGATTTCATCTATGCCCCAATCCGCAAGCTGGGATAATGTGTAGTCCACTAACGGCTTGCCAAAGAAATCCACCATCGGTTTGGGGACGGTCTCTGTGATCGGTAACAGCCGCGACCCAACGCCCGCACAGAACAACATCGCCTTCATTGAATTGTGCCTCGCTGTGGCGTCCAGTGTCGGAGAGCGGATTTTGAAGGTCTAGGACCTCGGCTCTGCTTGGCGCTGCCGCTGGATTTGAAGCGCATCGTCATTTTTTGGCGCTAAAACAAGCAGTTAGGATATCTCCTGCCTTGAACACAATGATCGGCAGGTATAAAAGCTGAGTGATGAGCGTTCTGGACGCAACGTCAGGGATGAGGCGCAGGCCGAGGCGCGAGTTAATTGATTCGGCGAGATGGTGCAGGCTGGCTTCCATTGGGAAATGAAGTGTCTGGAGCCTCAAACCTACTTTTTCGGCCATCATGGACAGTGCATCGGAGCCAAACAGGAAGAGATGTCTGGGAAAATCGTAACCAGTCCAGTGCTCTTTGAACGTTCTCGCTGAGAGTGAATTTGGGTTGGGCACGCTGATCACAACCGCCCCCTGGGGAGCGATTATCCTTCGCGCCTCGCGCAGGGCGCGCATGGGATCGGCAAGGTGTTCGAGTGAGTGCGAGAATATGACAAGATCGAACTGGTTGTCCTCATAATTGGCTTCCCAGAGCTGCCCGCAGAACGTGTGAACACCGAGGGTTGCGGCCAGCACCTTGCACGCTTCGGGCGAGATTTCTGTCCCGAAAAGCTCCGTGTCAAGGTGCGAGAGAGCGTCCAGCAAGAGACCGTTGCCGAACCCCACCTCGAGCACGCGGGCAGGCTTTCGGCGGAATTGGAAGAGCCGGCGGTTATAGACTAGGGTTCTGAGAAGCGAGCTCTGTCGAACAGCAAGCGGGAAGACGGAGGTTTTGCACACAAAGTCCCAGAGAGCCGCAAGTGGTTTTGTCGGGGCCCGATGCGAGCTACTCTTGTGTTTTTCGGCTTCGGGTTTCTGAATCAGGCCATAGCTGCGCAGTATGCAAGCCTGAAGCCGCTGCTTCAGACGGGAAGGCTTGTGCATAGCGGCCTGGCGAATCGCCCGGAAATCCCTCGCGTAGTATTGGTCTGGATACAGAAGGTCAATGCTCTCGGCTGTTGGCTTGGGCTCGAGAAACAGAATGCCACAGTCGGGGCACCTGATGAATGCAAACTCCGGCGAATTACTGCCGAGAGCTGGGTCGTTCCCCCTCACGACCACTTCACCATCTTCTCGACCGCAGAGACAGCATGCGCCCTTCTCGAAGGTCAGGGCGCTTGAGCCGGGCCCTGCGTCCTGGCTCATCGAGACCCGAATCAGACCAGCCTGGAGAGGAAATGGTCGAACACTATTTGCGACCACGATTCCATTTGCGGGTGGATTGAGGCGAGCTCCTTAATCTCGATGAAGTTGCCGGTCATTTTGGATGTCTCGCGAATCCGAACGCTGTTGTTTGAAAAGAGCGCCTGAAACACAATGCCGAAATGGACTCTTCCGACATCGGTTGTGTCATCGTTAATGCATCCAACGAGCCGACAGGCATACTTGTTCGAGATGTAGAGCTCCTCGTGTAGCTCACGTTCCATGCCTGACAAGAAAGCGTCGAAGAAGTCCGCCGGCCCATCCTCCGGATTCACATGCCCGCCGATACCGAGGGATAGCTTGTCCCAGAGCCGACTCTCCGATTGGCTGTGAAGGCGCCTCATTAGCAGGACACTAGTCCCGTATCTGATGATGACGTAGGGGATAATCTGTTTCAGCGACGGGTCGTTTTCGGCATCATCACGCTCAACAAACCGATAAGAACCGGACATAGCCTTTAGCACTTCCCACGCAACCTCGGTGTTGCCGAAAGGCTCTAGAACAGGCTTGCTGGAGCGGGAGAGCACCTCCTGTTCAGGGCCAGCCTGCATTGATGCCGGCGGCCGCAAATGGGCCACGGTCCGCTCCAAAACGTCGCGAGGCACGACCAAGATTCGCTCTGACGACATGACAGTTACCCCAAATGGATTCAGACAGCCTGCTCAATGTACTCCTATCGGACATTCCCAATCAAGTACGTAATTCGGGACATCTCATCTTATTTCTCAATCCCCTTTCGCGCCTCGACCCCCTTTTGATAATAGTGCTTCACCTCTACCATCTCGGTTACGAGGTCTGCCCGCTCAATCACCCTTGGATCGGCCTTGCGGCCAGTGATCACTAGCTCCACGTCGTCGGGCTTGCCGTCGATCACAGACAACAGGTCCTCGACCGAGAACATTCTTAAATACGTCGCGATGTTCGCCTCGTCCAGGATGACGAGCTGATACTCGCCAGATGCGATGCAACTCTTGATCTCCGAAAGGCCCTTCTGCGCCGCCTGCACGTCCGCCTCGTTCGGCTCGTCGTAAATGAGCACCCCTCGGCCAAACTGCTTGACCGTGATCAAGTCCGACAATCGCTTCAGGGCGTCAAGCTCGCTGGAGTGCATGCCCTTGACGAACTGCGCAATGAAGACCTTGAGCCCGGCGCCGGCTGCCCTGAGGGCGAGGCCCAGAGCTGCTGTCGTCTTGCCCTTGCCGTTCCCCGTATAGACCTGAACGTAACCTCTCATTGACCCTCCCTGCGACAATAGGTGTGTGCATAAGTGATTTGTTCACTCATCTGCGCCGCCACGTCAAAATT
Organism: bacterium; assembly: GCA_035527515.1. Lineage (NCBI taxonomy): Bacteria > bacterium. The sequence goes on along the minus strand of DATLAJ010000130.1, from coordinate 6,895 downwards.
GACACGCCTTCCGTGCTTTGTAAAGCCGGACACCTCTACCCTACAAACCAGACCTTCCGGCTTCCAATAATCAGATTGGAGCGGGGAACGTTGCGGCTGCCTCGCGGATGGAGGGCAGAAGCTCGTGCCCGAAGGGCAGACCATGGGTAGCCGCAGGCGTAGCCTGACGGTGCGAATAACGCCACAATCCCCCTCCCCGTTGCGTTGCACGCACGGCTACCCACGGTATCCCCTCTCGGGGATTACAGCCTGCACCCCTCGTTCGCACCCGTTAGCTGAAAGAGCCAGCAACTCGGCCGTCGACATGAACTCCCGTGCCTACGTGGCAGCCAGCTTCAGAAACGACCAATCTGATTATCGGGGCGGCCGAACAGCAGTTGTTGATCGACAAGCAGTTGAGGTATCATGGACTAGAATAATTCACCATGGGAGACGATAGTGGGAAGTTCTAAGAATGCTGCTAGCCGAGGCGAGCCGAACCTCGCGAAGGAGAATGCTCGGCTTCGGACGTTGGTTGAGATCAATCAGAGGTTGCACGAAAGCCTCGACGTTGACCAAGTTCTCTCAACGATAGTTGACGTTGCGATGCGGAGCCTCGATGCGGAGCGGGGCACCCTTTATGTAGTTGACGCCGAAAGTGGTGAGCTATGGTCTCGGATTGTGCAAGGTGAGAATGTGCGGGAGATAAGGCTCAAGGTCGGTGATGGCATCGCAGGCTACGTTGCCAAGACAGGAGAAACCGTCAACATCGCCGACGCTCACAGCGATGAGAGATTCAATTCAGGCGTTGATGCTAGGACCGGCTTCCGGACCCGGTCGATGCTCTGCATGCCGCTCGAAGACCACGCTGGCAGGCGAGTGGGCGTGATTCAGGTTATGAACAAGAGGTCTGGGGTCTTCACGCAGGATGACGAGGAATATCTGTCGGCCCTCTGTGTTCAGGCGGCGCTTTCTCTTCAAAATGCTCAACACGCCGCTAGCCTGTCTGCTCTTTCAAGGCGGAATCAGGACCTGGTCGAGGTATTGGAGAGGCGGCTGCACGATCTTCAGGACCTCAAGATGATCTCGATGCAGAACCTGGCGCGCGGGATCGCGCACGAGGTCAACAATATGCTCGCCAAGATCCAGGGCGGTGCGCAATCTCTTGAGCAGAGCGTTGAGGACCTGAGGGGTACTCTGAGCGCTATCATAAAGGGCGAGGAGGTTGACACGGAAGAGCTCGGATATCTCGTCGAGGAGGGGCTTCCCGCGCCTCTTGGCGGAATCATGGAGGGGAGCGAAGGAATCGCCGAGATAGTCAAGAGAATAAGGGGATTCGTCAGACTTGACCAGGGACCGGTTCAGTTCACTGACCTCAACGAGGATATCGAGAACGTCATCAAGGTATGTTCCAGCGACATTAAGGAGGCAGGTGTCACGGTCCAGAAGCGTCTGAGCGCGCTGCCAAAGGTCGAGTGCAGACCGTCCGAGCTCAACATGGTACTCCGCGAGCTTCTGCGCAACGCGATCTACTACGCCAGCGAGGGCAAGGCGGCGCCTGAACCAGGACGCGTGCTGATCCGCACGGACGTTGTTGATGACGGCAAGCTGGTTGAGACGTCCTTCCTTGACAGCGGTCCCGGGATATCGAGAGATGCTTGGGAGAACATATTCGACCTTTTCTACACGACTAAGCCGGAGGGCTCAGGATATGGGCTTGGGCTTTCCGAGTGCTATGCAGTGGTCAAGAGAAACGGTGGGACGCTGTCGGTTGAGGAGCTTTTGAAAGAGGACGCCAAGGATTACAGCACAAGGATGGTGCTGCGCCTCCCTACTCGACGTGAGTGATTGTCCATCTCTTGGACTGGCGGCCGCGGCCGTTCGCGATTCTGGGTTGCTACTTTTGGCGGATAGAGCATGAACGTTTATTGACGTCCGACGCTACGGGAGTAGTATCAGCCTAAAGACCGTATCGTTGGAGACCATGCGGGGACTAGCATGACCGCTAAAGGCCAAACTAGAGAAGACGAAGAGCTGAGGCAACTGCGCAAGGAAGTGGCACGGCTGGAGGAGCTGATTGAGATCAACCAGCGGCTTCACAGCTGTCTCGGCGTTGATGGAGTTCTTCAGACCATTGTCGATGTTGCGACGCGCTCACTTGAGGCAGAGCGAAGCACGCTTTACGTGATAGACGACGCAGAGGGCGAGGTATGGTCCCGCGTCGCTCAGGGCGATGACGTTGGTGCGATCAGGCTCAAGATAGGAGAGGGAATAGCAGGCCATGTTGCCAAGACCGGGGAGACCGTTCGGATTCCCGACGTGCACACTGACGAGCGGTTCAACCCGAGGGTTGACGCGGAGACAGGGTTCATAACGCGCTCGATGCTCTGCATGCCGCTTGAGCTGTCAGATGGCAAGCGAGTGGGCGTGCTTCAGGTCCTAAACAAGAGGGACGGGGCCTTCACTGAGGAGGATGTGAAGCATCTTGCGGTTTTGAGTGTTCAGGCCGCGCTCGCGCTTCAGAACGCGCAGTATATCGCGCGGCTTTCATCGCTTTCTGAGCAGAACAGGCGGCTGGTCGAGATGTTGGAGCAGCGCTTGCAGGACCTTCAGGACCGCAAGATGGTTTCTATGAAGCATCTTGCGAGGGGCATTGCGCACGAGGTGAACAACGAGCTCGCCAAGGTCAAGGGTGGGGCGGAGTCCTTGCCTGAGGACATCGGTGAGCTTCGAAAGATGGCGGCAGCACTCCTTCGAGGCGACGAGGTTGACACAGACGAGCTACGTTATCTCCTGGAAGAGGGCATTCGGCTGTCTGTTGACGGCATCCTCGAGGGCACGGGCGGTATCGAGGAGATAGTGCGGAGGATACGTAATTTCGTGAGACTGGACCAGGAGCCGGTTCAATTCACCAACCTCAACAGCGACATTGAAATGGTCATCAAAATGTGCTCAACCGACATTGAGGATGCTGATGTTTCGGTCAAGACCCGGCCCGGCGAGCTGCCCGACGTTGAGTGCCGGCCGCGGGAGATCAACATGTTATTGAGAGAGCTGCTGTGGAATGCGATCTATTATGCGAGCGAGGGCAAGGCCAAAGATGTGCCTCGACTTGTGCTCATTAAGACAAGCGTTGCCGGTGATAAGGAATCTGTAACGGCATCCTTTTTGGACAACGGCAGAGGGATACCGAAGCAGTTGCGGGAGCACATTTTCGATCTCTTCTACACTACTAAACCTGAGGGCTTCGGCACGGGCCTGGGGCTTTCGGAATGTTACGCCATTGCCATGAGAAACGGAGGCAGTCTAGTTGTGGAGGACACGGGCCCCGAAGAGTCGCAGTTCTCGACCAAGATCACGTTGCGCCTCCCCGTGAGGGTTCGGTGAGCTCTGAGCGTTGACAGTTAACTTTCGCAGCTATAAATGAAAACCGGGTGTATGTAGTCGAATGAACCAAACGAGTGAATCATCTTTGCCATCGCGGTGCAGGGCAGGCATGGCAAACGACGCCGAACGCCTGCGCAGGCCGTTTAGGCTATTACTCTTAGGCCTCGTCGCAATCGTGCTTGTTTCTGCCACGACGGATGCCGAGACGCTGCAAACCGTCAACTCCACCGCCAAAGACAGGGAAGCGGTAAGACTCACCATTTATGACGACCGGGCGCTTGTGTCCGAGACGAGGCGGGTTGAGCTGCCGAAGGGGAGGTCGATTTTGGTCTTTGCGGACGTGCCGGGCACCATCGACGCGACTTCGGTTCAGCTTCTGTCGATGGGGCGCGAGCAGTCGTTCAGTGTCGTTGAGCAGAACTACAAGAAGGCCGGCATAACCACTGATAGTCTGTTAAGAGACTCGATTGGCAAGGATGTCGTTCTGATAGAGAAGGAGCGGAGGACCAAGGGACGGCTGCTAGCGCCTGGGATATATGAGATCGAGGGCCAAGTGCTCATCGGTTATCAGGGCTCTGTGCTTCTGCCGGGAGTTCCCAAAGGCCTTTCTGAGAGGCCGGTGCTCTCGTGTGTTATTGAGGCGAGGAATCGGGGGAAGCACACGGTAGAGCTAACCTATCTTGCGTCCGGCATATCCTGGAAAGGTTTTTACACGGCGACGATCAGCGAGGACGAGAGTTCGATGTCGCTGCGAGGACTGATTTCCATCGCGAACTGGAGTGGCTCCTCGTATCAGGATGCGAGGGTTAGCGTTGTAGCTGGTTCTGTGAATCTGAGCCGGGACGAGGTCCCTCGGCCGGAGATGCAGGCGCTGAAGATGGCAGGGTCCCCCATGCCAGGCGCTCAGATCGCTCCGCAGCAGGCATTCGAGTACCACGTCTATGCCCTTCCAGGGCCAGTAACGCTCGAGCGCGACCAGCAGAAGCAGGTCGGATTCATCTCAGCCGATCGATGTCGATTATCAAAGAGATACCAGTTTGATTGGTCCTATAATTCTGGCCGCGCTGAGCCTGAGAGGGAATCGGCCAAGATCGTCTTGCGAATCGAGAACAATGAGGCATCCGGGCTGGGCATGCCTCTTCCGCAAGGCAAGGTTAGGGTGTGTCAAAGATTGAAAGGGCTGCTGCTCCTCATTGGTGAGGATAGTATCGGCAACGTGCCCCAAGGGGAGAGGTTCGAGCTTCAAGTCGGCAAAGCGTTTGATGTGGTGGCCGAGCAGAAACGGACAAGTTCTCACTCTCTTGGCCGAGAGGGCGAGGAGGCCTCGTTCTCGGTTTCTGTCTCCAACCGCAAGGAGAAGGCGATCACGGTAATCGTCGGAGAGAGAATACCGGGAGACTGGAAGATGCTCGAATCGAGCGCCGATTATGAGCGGGTAACAGCCAACCGAGTCGAGTTCAAGCTCGATGTCGGAGCCAATGAGGAGAAGACGATACAGTTCTCAGTTAGGGTTAGTAGGCGCTATTGATTGATGTCTGAAGAGTAGTGCAGAGGCTCTTAATGCGGGTGGTAGTTCTCACAGGAGGGCGACGGAGAGAATGAAGAGATTTCCAGCAGTTATATCATTATGGTTAATTCTAGTCGGTAGCGTTCTTTTGGCCGGCTCCGACAGCACCGAGTCGCCTACCAGCGCCACGGTCGCGTCGGTTGCGACAGCCGGGTCTGTCGGGACGACCACGGCGGTAGTGGCTAAACCACCCATTGTGGTTGTTCTCACCGTGTCGGACACGATCAATCCCGCCACATCTGCTTACATCAAGAGGGGGATCGACAAGGCGGCAAAGCGAGGCGCCGAATGCGTCATCATCATGCTGGATACGCCCGGTGGCGGTCTCGGCCCGACAAAGGACATCATTAAGCATATCTTGGCAAGCAGCGTGCCCGTAGTTGTCTTCGTGGCACCTCAAGGAGCTCATGCAGCGTCGGCAGGCAGCATAATCCTTCTCGCCTCGCACGTCGCAGCTATGAGCCCAGGCACAAACATGGGAGCCGCGCATCCTGTTGCAGGCGGCGGCCAGAAGATGGACAAAACTATGGCCGCGAAGGTTGAGAACGATCTCGCCGCCTACGCTAGAAGCCTCGCCGAGAAGAGGGGCAGGGACCTCAAGTGGGCAGAGGAATCGATCAGGCAATCCAAGTCGATAACTGAGAGCGAGGCGCTGAAGAAGAACATGATCGACATCGTTGCCGAGAATCTTGGGGACCTGATGCAGAAGTTGGACGGTCGCAAGGTGAGGCTGGACACGCCCAAGACGGTCGTTCTACACACAAAAGGCGCTGTGGCGGAGCGCTTCGAGCCTTCCTGGCGGGACAGAGTGCTCAGCACCATCGCGAATCCCAACATCGCCTATATCCTGCTGATGATTGGCATTTACGGCATCATGTTCGAGCTGATGCATCCCGGGGCGATATACCCCGGTGTGATTGGCGTGATCTGTCTCATCACTGCCTTCTTCGCGTTTCAGATGCTGCCGGTCAACTACGCTGGCCTGATACTAATCCTCATTGGAATCGGATTGTTCATAGCGGAGGTCAAGGTTGTGAGCTATGGTATGCTTACTGTCGGGGGAATCGTCTGTCTGGTTCTAGGCTCGACCATGCTAATCTCGGAGCCACAGACAGGCCTGCATATCTCTCTGACATATATACTCCCGGTTGCGCTCTTCACCGCTGGCCTTGTCGTTTTTCTCGCCACGCTAGCTTTCAGGGCGCACAGGCGGAAACCATCCACAGGTGCAAAGGGCCTTATTGGCGCCGTCGGAACTGTGAAGGTCGCGATCACACCCCAAGCGGAGGGCAAGGTCTTCGTTGAAGGTGAACTCTGGAACGCTTCTGCCGACGAGGCGTTGGAGCTCGGAACGTCCGTGAAGGTCGTCTCGGTTCAGGGACTGAAAGTCAAGGTCGAAAAGGCTTAATCCCGCATTTTACTCAAGTAGCACGCACCCGCTTACTGGCAGCCGAGCGGCATTTCGCTGCACTCTCGCTAAAACGATGGTCAGTGTGTCCCCTTTTGCACCGCGTCCTCCAGCTCGCGTATATGCGTCCCCAAGTGCTGAAGCGCACGTTTGGATTCTCGGTCTTTACATCGACGTTCTATGTCTCGGACGTCATTCCGTATGTTAGACAGACATCGACAGACTTGCCGCAGATCGATCGCGTTTACGTCCTGATGGAACAAAGGTTTGCCGAAGCCCGCGATAGACCACAGCAGAAGCACACTCATCGCTACTATCAAGAAGATACCTATCGATCGTTTCCCCTCGCTCATTGCTCGCTCCTTCTTATTCTCATGGCCGTCCCGTCTTTAGCTTTGCGCAGTCCTGCGATTTTTTTGCGATGTTTTTATGAAACATAGCACGTTTTCAGGACGGCAGCAAGCTGCCCACCTGGCCTTGTTGCACCCAGCAGGTGGTTTGGAGTGCGGTGGCTTGACACCGCTTTGGAGCGCCGCGGCTTGACGCGGCGGGGG
>DATLAJ010000129.1 GCA_035527515.1 bacterium | reverse complement strand
TGTCCGATAGAGCTTGCCAAGCGACTGGGAGGGGGGATACTTCCGAAGCAGCCGCAGCCGGGCATTCCGAGCGTGCCACAGCGTTGTGGGCGTGTCCTCGGAAAGGCCGTCCATAACGATAACCCCTGCCTCATCGAATCCCGATACGTGAAATGAGCTCGCCGCATGACAGAGGTGATGGTTGAAGAAAAACACCCTCTTGAAACGCCGTCGCAGCTCGTTTAAGAACCTGCGCCTTCCAAAAAGATAGGAAGGGACCGCAGCACTCAAGAGCTCCATCCCCACGTCCTTCTCGGTGAACCGATTCCTAAGCGTCAGTCCAAGAGGCGTCTTGAGCGCGCTCTGCCAGACGGTGTCGAAGAGTATCTTGAGCACTTGTGGGAAGCTGACGTCGAACGACACGCCCACAGCGTCGATGTCCGAATCCTTCAACCCATGTGCCTTCAGGCACCAGTCGATCGACATGGTCGGGCCATCGCCACCAAGAAGGAAGCCCGGCTTCTGCTTCACTCGCGTCAGCCGCTCCTCTTCCATCAGGGCAATAACCTTGTTCTCGTCAAGTAGAGCGAGAGCCGTGTCGTGCAGAACCTCATTTATGCCAAGCACATATACCATCTATTGCCTCTTAAGAATACCTTCCCAAGAGCCGGGAAGCTCGCCTATCCGCGCCTAAATCAACGGCGGAGCAAAAATGCCAGATATCCAGTGGCTGGTCAACAGCAAAGACCACCGCAGCTGGCATCCCGGGCCAGCAGGCCCATAAATGCTCACCAGAAAGGCCAGCTCAGCCCGAAAAAACACTCTCCCTGAACTCGGCACGGTCCATGCTCTCGCACGCCCGGGACCAGAAGCCGGCCGTGCTGAGCCTCACTGCGAGCTGTCTGGCCACCTCCGGGGATTCTACAGGAGCGAACACGGCTCCACCGCTGCCGGAAAGCATTGCGTGCTTCACCCCAAGAGCGGACAGTATCTCGAACACCTCGTCAATAGAGGGGTATAATTGCCTGGCCGGCGCCTCAAGGTCGTTGACCATCATCTCCCAACACTCTGGCTGAGCTATGTGCGCAAGAAATGAGGCGCAGGCATCTTTCGATGACGTGGTCTTGGCCGGGGTGCTTGCCAGCCGCAGGCCTCGGTAAACCTTACCCGTCTCGACCAGAATACTAGGACTTGCCAGGACAAACGACGTCTTGGCCAACTGGGGCGCCTCGGCCACAATCTCGCCCCTGCCGGTTGCAAGCGCTGTGCCTCCGACTAAGAAGAATGGGACGTCCGAGCCAATCCTGCTCGCGGTCTGGTGCAGCACGCTGTGCCCGACGTTCAACCTGTATCTGGCGACAAGCGCGGCGAGCACGGCGCCCGCGTCGCTGCTTCCTCCGCCAAGCCCGGCGCTAACTGGGATGCTTTTGTCAATCGTAATGACGAGCCCCTCCTTGAAGCCGGTCGCCTCACGAAGCCAGTGTATCGCCTGCCAGACGAGGTTTTTCTCATCGACGGGGCAGCTCATGGTATTCGTGTGCAGCTCGAGATGGCAAGCGAGAGGATGCTCCTCGATCGATATCTCGTCGCAAAGGTCGATCGATTGCATCACCGTCCTGAGTTCGTGGTAGCCGTCCGCCCTCTCGCCCAGGACCTCAAGGACCAGATTTAGCTTAGCGGGGGAGCGGATCTTCAGCACTGTCGCCGGCTCAAATACGAACGCGCGTGATGCAGGCGCATGCCGGCCACTGCCTGCGAGCCACCATCAGGCCAACGTAACATCAACCACCTCAGTCAAACAGCGACGCTGCTCGCGCCAAGAACAACCTTGTTCCCTCCCGCTGACTTCCCCTCATAAAGGGCCGCGTCGGCGATATCGATCAGCCTCTCAGGGCGCTTGGCGTCGCCCGGGAATGAGGCAACACCGATGCTGATCGTGGCGTGAAAGGGCTTGGCCCCCTCAGTGCCTTTTGGTACCAACTTCCGCTTGTTGTCCGCCTCAACATAATACAGAAGCGAGCGCTTGCTCACCTGCGCCCTGACGCGTTCGGCGACCTCCTTGGCGCTCTGCTTCGTGGTCTCTAGAAGGATTATCGCGAACTCCTCCCCGCCGTATCTGGCCACAACGTCAACGTTATCCCTGACGCTCTCGGCCAGAATGCTTGAAATCGAAACGAGCGCCCTGTCTCCTGCCGGATGGCCGTATATGTCGTTTATCTGTTTGAATAGGTCAACGTCTATCATTAAAAGAGAGAGCTGTTTGCCAAAACGCTCCGCACGCATCAGCTCTCGCTGAAGCGACTCCTTGAAATGCCCGTGCACAAAAAGCCCTGTGAGGCTATCAGTTATCGCAAGCTTCTGTAGCTCGGCCCACATCAGGGCGTTAGAAACCTTCGTCCCAAGGAGCTCTCCAACGATCGCCGCAGAATCGAGGTCGGCCGTATGGAATCCCGACTCATCAGTCGGGTTGGCGAAGTTGACCACGCCGATGAGCTTGTGTTTCTTGCTGCTCTCTTGAAGCGGGATAATCAGGCAGGAATCTGTCCGATACTTGGCCCCACTCCGCCTCGTGCTGTGTGCGCTAACGTCCTGGCTGAGCCAGGGCGCGCCATGCCTGATAGCAGTTGCCATGAGCCCACCTGCGCCCTCGCCGTCAAGCGCAACCTCGATGCCGCCCTCAAAGTCCTGGTTATACCCACGCTTGAGAACGAGCTTATGCGCCGCCTCATCATAAAGAAATATGGAGACTAGCTCCGCCGAAAACATCTTCGGCAAGCGCTCAATAGCCCTGTCCCAGATCAGCTCCACGTCGTTTGAGTCGATCGCCCTAGCGAACTGCACGAGCTCGTTTGCCCTCCGCGCCGAGCGCTGATGTTTCTTTGCCTGGGACTCGATTACTTCGATCTTCTTGGCCCGGCGCAAAACAGCGGCTGCGTCCGCCAAAAGTGCCCTCCGAAACTCGGTAGCAGGCCCAGGACGCCCGCGAATAAGCGCCATGCAGACCACGCCAACTAGTTCATTCTCGAACGCCAGGGGCACAAGAAGCACTCGAGAGATGCCGTTTTGCTCCGACCATTCCCGCTGCATAAAAAGCCCAACGCGCCGAACAACCCGCTCTGAGTTCTTCTTGAACAGCTGCCCCGAATCGCCCACGCCGAGGTCTTTGTATGCAACCTGCTCGTTCAAGACCAGCGGGTCCGCACCATGCGCAGACCCCAATTCGAGATAGTCCCCACTCAAATGAAGCAGCCACACCGCCGGAACCCCCAGCGCCTCCGCCAAGAGGCCCACGACGGCCGATTCGACCTCGGCCGAGCTCTTACCAGAGTAGCCAAGACCAAAGATCTTGTTGGAGACGGCGAGCCTTTTCAGCAGCTTCTGGCGCTCGCTCATCACGTCATTTACCGTCAACATATAGGGAGAAAAGCCCAGGAACCGCCTGCGCGGACCTACGGAATGCCAGCTGCAAGGGCGTTCCCAATAGCATCAGATCGAGTCGGGAATGACGCCGCCACTCGAGTCGAGGGGCAGATTAAGGGGATCGGCGGCAAAGACCTCCTTGCACCGCCTGCACAGAACAAACGACATCTCTAGATGAACGTCCCGCTCGATCAGCTCCGGATCAACTCCCTCGAGGCTGTCAACCAGCGAGTCTATCTCGGCCTCGCACTCCTCGGGGGAAATCCAGGGCAACCAGCTCGGCACGCCCGCGTAAATCCTAATCTCAACGTTGTATGCGCTGCTTTCGCTTTCGATCTTAGCGCCGCACCTATCACACGAGAGGGGCATCACAGATTCTCGTTGTTACAGTGAACCGCTCACACCTCAAAAACATCCTTGTGAGCCTGTATCCACTCAACCATCTTCTCAAGGCCCTGCTCAACCGACACCTTCGGCTCCCAGCCCAGAACCTGCTTCGCCTTCCGGATATCCGACACAAAGACCTTCTGATCGCTCGGCCTCCAATCGGCATAGGAGATAGGGCTTTTCTTGCCTGTCATCTCCTGGAGAAGCTCGATGACGTGCATGATCGGAACGGCGTTCCCAGGCCCGCCGCCAACGTTGACCACAACGTGATCAAGTCCGCTCTTTAGGAACCTGTCAAACGCATCTACAAGATCCGCAACGAAAAGCACATCCCGAACCTGCTTGCCGTCGCCGTCTATCCTGATCGGCTTGCCAAGAATCGTCGCTATGGCAAACCAGGCGAGCCAGCCCTGGTCCTCGAGCCCAAACTGGCGGGTCCCGTAAATGCAGGACATCCTGAATACCCCGGTCCTGAGCCCAAAAGTCCCCGCATAATCCTGCATATACAAGTCGCCAGTTAGCTTTGAGCAGCCGTAAGGCGTGTGCTCACAAAGGTCAGTTGAGAACGTCTCAGGAATACCAAACCGAAAGCTCTCAGGAAACTCATACCGATCTTCCCTCTCAACTGTTCCTATCCGGTTCACGTTATCCCCATAGACCTTGTTCGTTGAGCAGTAGATAACAGCTGGCCTGCTCGAGGCGCGCCTTGCGGCCTCAAGCACGTTAAACGTTCCGAGGGCGTTTGTGCTGAAGTCTGGAACGGGGTCCACAAGCGACGTTGTAACCGCTGTCTGGGCTGCCGTATGAAACACGACGTCCGCATCATCCACGAGCGGGATAAGCGTGTCGAGTTCCCTCACATCGCCTCGTATCAGCTGCACGCCGTCTATCTCGGACAAGAACCGCCAGTTGAAATCGAAAGTAACGTTCTTTCTGCCAAGCAAGCTGGCTCGCGACAGGTTGTCGATAACTCTCACCGAATGGCCAGACTTGGCGTAGCGCTCAGCGATGTGACTCCCAACAAACCCGGCACCGCCCGTAACAACAACTATCATTCAACTACCTCTTGAATTGGAGCATGCTGGCATGGCAGCAGGCTACTCGTAAACTTTCTTGGCCTCTCGCTTGAAAGCAAGATCGAGGAAATCACACACAGCCTTCAGGTAAATGAAGTAAATGTTTCTGACGGCGCCGGTGCCGCGCGTTGACAAGAGCAGCCTCGCATAGGTTGGGAAATAAGGGCCTATCTTCGGGTTGCTGAGCGGGAACCTCGAGCGCGCCTCCTCGAGCTTCGCCGCATCCCTGTCTTGGCCACGGTCATACAGCTCCTGAATGGCGTCGGACAGCAGAGTATCTTCTGTTTCCATCAGAATCGTTGTGTCAGCATGGTAGGCGGTGAACCCGAGCTCATGGCCAAGCGACGACGGCAGCATGCCGAGCTTCATATACAGTCGCCCGAACGCCGCGCCGTCAACCAGTGCTAGGATCGGACATCCTGAAGAGTGCGCAAGCTCCCTGAGGTCCTTGAGTATCAAGATGGTCTCCTCGCGCGTCGGCTCTCCAGAACCCTTAGCCTCCTGCTTGTAGCGCAGCCCCCGAAGCGTGTCAATAATCAAAACAGCAACAGGAAGCTCTGGCAGACCACGCGCGTCCTTGAAATGCTGCCGAACACGCTCGAGCCTGGTCCTGACCTCAGATATATGCATTCCGCCTTGCACCGGAACCTCAACCATGAATATCTTGTCAGCGAACTTCCTATAGGCATCATCCGCGTCCTTTATTCGGCCCTTGATCCGCGCGGCCGCGTCTCGCCCATGCACCGCCAGCCAGTCCTGCATCAACCACGACCGACCCTCTATCTCGCCCGAATGCACCCTAGATAGCCGCGATATGCTCCTAATGTAAAGCTCCCTCGCTGAGAGGGTTGAAGAGATGAACAGCGCCGGAAGCTCATGCTCAGCTGCCAATTTGTCCATCAACAGCGCCGCAAAGGCCGACTTCGTCCCATCCGGCGGCCCCTCAATCGCATATAACTTGCCCGGAAGCAGGCCACCGCTCAGCACCAAATTCAGCTCACTGCTGAACGTCGGATACGCCGATTCCCCCTTGAAAACATCCTTCAGAACACTCTCGGAGCGTTCAGACATTGAGATTAGATTCTCACTCTTCATCTCATCCCTCCATCGGGCGTTCATGTTATGTCAACTAATATCGCCGCTCACATCACTGTCAGCATATAATCACCTTAGTGTGGCGCTGTCAATATCTCGACTAGACCCCAGTAATCAGATTGGAGCGGGGAACGTTGCGGATGCCTCGCGGATGGAGAGCAGAAGCTCCTGCCCGAAGGGCAGACCATGGGTAGCCGCAGGCGTAGCCTGACGGTGCGAATAGCGCCACAATCCCCCCCCTTTCTAACCTCCCCGTTGCGTTGCACGCACGGCTACCCACGGTATCCCCTGTCGGGGATTACAGCCTGCACCCCTTGTTCGCACCCGTTAGGGTCGCCAAGACGGATTCGGGCACGCCCATGACCCCGCGTTGCACACGGGGCTACTCACGTCAGGCCCTTTCAGGGCCACATCAGCCGAGCTGGCCAATTCCACTGCTTCAACGTCCAAATCGCCACTGCACAGCCTATAACACAACCTACCAAAGCCAAGCTTTGAGGAAACCTATGGCACATATCTCCAAGCCACAAGACTATCGCGACTTCCGACCGTAATACCGACGCAGCGCATCGACATAGGCACTCGCGATGCGCTCCCTGTAGGCAGGGCTCATAAGCCGTTGACAATCGCTGGAGTTCTGAAGATTCGCGACCTCCAACAACAGCTTGGTCGGCACAGGATTATGACAGATGACCGCCGGAACATACTCTCGTCTGCCTCGTGTTACGCGGTCTCTCACAGGATTGTAAGGAAGCGTGGCCACATTGCGCCTCTTCAATGCATCCAACAGCTCAGACGAGAGATAACGCGAATAGCCCTCCGAACGCACCCGTTGCCAATATGTCGTCTTGATCGGACGACAAGAGCGAACCTCCTTCGTCCGGTCGTAAACCCCGCCCTTCCGGTCGAGCGATGTGCGCGATAGGTGTGCATCGGGTATGTAGATCGTGGCGCCGCTCAGCTCTGGATACAGCGAATCCGCGTGCACGCTCGTGAAGACGACCCTGTTCTCCTTTCTGACTGAACGAGGGAGACTCTTGTAGATCGACGCAACCAAGAAGCATCGCAAGTTTGCTGACACCGTTGCGTCGCCGTTTTGATACCTTGGGGTCGTAAGCAAGACCTCGTTCTTGTCTGGTTGCAGCCACCTTGAGTCCCTGACCCGGTAGCCCGACTTCTTATCCCATGTCGTCATATAGACCTTCGCCCTCGTCCGCGACCTCAGAAGCCGTCGTATCCTACAAGCAATGTCATAAGCATATTCATCCTCGCACATCCCCCTCCTGCTGATTGCCCCCGGGTCACTACCACCGTGGCCCGGATCAAGTATCACATACACACCCTCGAGGTCTCGCGACAAGAAGACGTTCCGATATCGTGACAGCTGCTTCAAGCTCGCCTCATACGCCGAACGCCGCGGATCGCTCTTTAGAAGATACCGAGGCAGCAATAGACCAACAGGAATCTTGACCTCAAAACCCTCCGGGATGCGCTTGACGTCACGTATCCCGCTGCGCACCTTGATCCTCTTAACCGCATCCATCACGTCGTCATGGCTAATCCGGCCGGTGAAGCGGGCGACGACGTTCGTGTAGAGTGCCTCGCCCTTCTTCAGCCTGTATGACGCGTATCTGCCCTTTTTATCTTGCTTGAACCTCAAAAGCGGCCCGCTCGGTTTCTTGCTGAGACCCCTTGAAGTCTTGAAGACCGCAAGCAACAGCCTCGACGGAATGAGCACCCGCGTCCCAAGATGAAGGACGCCTCGCAGATGATTGTGGGACAGTATTTTGGAGGTGTTCCTCGAAGTGCCAGTAAACCACTCGGTTATCGAGGATACAGTCTCGCCCTTGTATGTAACTTTGTGGCTCCACTGGCCGTCAACGTATTTGTCTAACGGAAAGAGGTTCACAATCACCAAGTATTGGGCCTTGGGCGACAGCAGATTGTAGGGGATTCTACAGACCGCTCCTGCCAAGAGCGGCCTGTTGCCGTTATATCTTTTGATCGTTCGCCAGTTCTCCCCCGAGCCCGTCCACCGTCTCGAGATCAGCATGTAGCTGTCGCCGCTCCTCGCCCGGTGCTCGATGTAGATGCTCCTGCCCCTCGATATTTTGGCGGGGACACTCGTTGACCGCGAGCTGCCGTGCCCGAGGCAGGCCAGGCCCGCAAAGAACGCGAGCAGGAGAAGGGCTATGAGTCGCCCTTTCCGATTTACTAATCCCAGGACCATCTCACCGGTAGCGCACGGTTCTCATTCCACATCAGTGTTGCAGGCCGAAGCGAGTAGGTCAATCCCGTCGAGCCTCTAGCCTCGACCATCCTGCCCGCCCGCGCCGAATTGATGAGCGCATCGCAAGAACGCTTTATGGAGTAACTGTTACGTAGGGGAACACCAGGCTCTGTGCGCCCGCAGACGTTGTCCCAACCAGCTCGATCAGGTAACGCCCGGGGGCCACGCCACCGCCTAGTGCGCACTGAAACGTGAACTGGCCGTCGCCAGCCACGGCATCACCTCCCACACCATCGTCGTGCAGGAACATCCCGAGCGGAGCGCCGCCCTCAAGGGACGCCTCAATCTTCTCGACGCCCTCGCCAAAGCTCTCCACGTGCGCATAGAGCGCGAGCTGGCCGCCAGCCGCCGAAGAAATATCCGTAAACCCGAACCCACCGGCCATGATCACCGGCGCGCTTGCGCCCAGCGAGCACGACTGAGGCAGAGAATCCAAAAGGCACTGCCGCATTATCCTCTCGGTCGAAAGCATCGCCGCCTCATTCTGAAACGATCGGGCGCCTTCTAAACTCCTTCTCTGAGCGCTTCGACTCGCCCCAACCTCCACATAAGGCCACTCAACGCTCTTGAGCCCGGCTGCATCCACGGCGACAAGAGATACTCGGTGTTGGCCCGCAGGCATCCCGGGCTCGATCCCTGCCTGCAACGTGAAGAGCGAATCTTTTGCGACTGCATCCCCGCTCGTCCCGTCGTCAACCAGAAAAAGGCCGCTCGGCAGACCATTGTAGAACAGCTGAACCGATTGCAG
>DATLAJ010000128.1 GCA_035527515.1 bacterium | reverse complement strand
CAATCGTGTCAACGCACTCTTTTGAGAGGAGTTCCCTCATTCTGTCTCGAGACAGCGGGAACAGATGGGTTATGGGCATAGCCAAGCGTCGGCTGGCTGTGGCTTCTTTCCCCGTAGGGGAACACGTGAGTAGCCGCAGGTGAAACCTGCGGACAGGTTGTCCCAAACCTCCTGAAAAGCGACCCTAACGGGGTCGAACGATACCGTTAATCTGAATTTGTTCGACCCCGTTAGGGTCGCCAAGACGGATTTGGATGCGCCCGTGACCCCGCGTTGCACACGGGGCTACTCACATTCAGCCCCGTTGGGGCTGGCTGTACCGAAATTGCCAATGCCAGTTGTTCAACGTCCAAATCACCGCTTGACAGCCAATAACGCAGCCTACCCAAGCGAAGTCTTGGGGAAGCTCCTGACTCTTTCCCACTTGAACCTACTCTCCAAACTCTGTTATCCTTGAAGCCTTCGGGAGTTTAGGTGTTCTATAAGTAACTTATAGAATGGAGGAGGAGACGATGTGCTTACAAACCAGACACTACACCGAGCTGGCCTTGTCAATATCAATGGTCGTGCTGCTGCTCTGTGGCGTGGCTATTGCCGGGCCATCAATCACGATCTCCACTGATAGCGATATCTACGGCGATGATGACACAATCGAGGTAATTCTGACGGCCACGAATCGGGATATCGAGTGCAATGTTGACGTCTATGTTGGGCTTCTAACGCCCGATGGGGGAGTCTTCTCGCTTCAGGTTGAGGGCTGGACAAGCGGTGTCGGACCCTGGATGCAGGAGATCCATCTTCCAGTGGGATTTGTGCTCAATAGCTGGCCCCTTGGGTTGTTTGATATTCCCTGCTCGATGCCGCCAATCAGCGATCAAGGACAGTATTGCTTCGCCTCGGTCCTCACCCACGCCGGGATACTGGAATGGGTCTGCAACCCGAGCTTTGCGCCGTTTACGTTTGAGCCCGTACCTAGGTCGCATTGCTACGTTAGCGCGCAAGCCGGTGACGATGGCAACGACGGCTCTGAAGCCTCCCCGTGGAAAACAATAACTCATGCGCTGGCGTCCGTGGATGGCTCCGAGGCGAATCGCGTCTCGATCCACGTGGCCGCTGGGACATACGCCGCCTCGACCAACGGCGAGACGTTCCCGCTAAACATGAAGAGCTGGGTGTCTCTCGTGGGCGCCTCGGCGCTTGAGACCATCGTCAACGCTGAAGACGCTGCATACCACGTAATTCTCTGCGATCGTGTCATCGATGCTACCATCCAGGGGCTGACGATCACAGGCGGAAACGCCTGCGCCCAGGACGGTGATGACGCTCGCGGAGGCGGCATACTCTGTATCAGGAGCTTCCTGACCATCGCGGACAACATAATTATCGGGAATTACGCCAATTGGAAACAGGCTGGGGGCGTTCTTGGTGGTAGTGCAATTTGCCTCATCGATTCATCGCCGCTCATTACAGGCAATATCATCGAGCGTAATCAAGCCGAGTCGGGCGGAGCAGTTGCATACTTCGACAATAGCGGCGGCCGACTTGAAGGCAATATCATCATGTTCAATACTGGTAGCGGTATATACTGCGAAAGGAGCTCGCCGGTAATCAATGACAACACGATTACCTCCAATTCCCAGAACGGCATATACAACAGGTATTCATCCCCGACGATCACCAACTGTGTGATCCAGGAGAACGGCACTGAATATTATGGAGATGGGATACGTTGCTCTTCTTTCTGCGCGGTGGAGATTGAGGGCAACACAATCCGGCGAAATGGTTGTGGCGAATACAGCTATGGTGTCTCCATCGGCGAGGATTCGACGGCAGAGATATCAGATAACATCATCAGCGAGAATAGAGGTGGAGGCGTGTGCGGCTATGGCCCCTGCACCATCATGGCTTGGGCCAACACCATCGAGGATAATGACGGTCCGGGCGTCATCTGCGGCTATGATGGTTGCGTCCTGGAGGCAAGTGGGAATGTCATCAGGAATAACACGGCGGGCATCGAATGTTGGGACAGCAGAGTGGTCCTGTGGAATAATGAGATTGAGGGCAACGTCAGGTCTGGCGAATATGATTACGTCGGCGCTGGCGTGTTCTTGTCCGACAGCACAGCTGATATCTCAGAAAACAGACTGTCTGGAAATATGGCGCGCGGGTGGGGTGGCGCCTTCTATTTCTATCGCAGCTCTGTAACTTGCTCAGGGAACTTGATATCGGATTGCGCAGCCTACTGGGGCGGCGGAGTCAGTATCACGGACTCCGTAGTGACTCTGGACGATACTCTCATAGTGGGTTGCACCGCCGTGGAGTCCGGAGGCGCGATGCGGCTGAGTAGGTCTATTGTGGATATCCAGAACTGCACAATAGCCGATAATTCGGCCCCGGAGTACGGTGGTATTCTCGGCAGGGATTCATGCAGGCTGCTGGATTGCATAGTTTGGGGCAATGGCGATGACATCGACGGATGCGAGGCGAGGTATTGCTGTATAGGCGAGCAGATTGAGGGCGAGGGGAACATAAACGCCGACCCGCTCTTCTTTGATGGGCCGCTTGGGAGCTACTACCTCGACCCAAACAGCCCCTGCATTGATGCTGGAAGTCGTTATCTGGAGTATGGGAGTCACCACACGACCCAGGCCGACGGCGCGCCGGATACGGGCACAGTCGATATGGGATTTCACTATCCGCTACCCTGAAGGTCATTCAGGCTAATGGAAGACTGAGGCGAATGAGGTTTCCAACGGTTCCCGCGTAAGGCCATCCATTTGCCCCTTTTCCCCCTTCTGCGCTTCTCCCCTCATCGTCAACAAATGACAGATCAGATTGTGTATAGTAGGGGCTAACCGTGAGTTGATGGCAACCGAGAGGGAGCAGATCAGTTGAAAGTCGTGATCGTTGGCGCGGGTGAGGTCGGTTTTCACATCGCTTCTCGCCTGGCCCATGAGAACAAGGACGTGGTTGTAATAGACATTGACCCCGAGGCCATCCGGCGCGTCTCGGACAGCATAGACGTGCAGGTCATAACCGGGTCTGGAAGCAGTCCAGTGGTCCTTGCGGAGGCGGGCATAGAAGAGGCCGAGATACTCCTTGCGGTAACCAACAGCGACGACACGAACCTCGCCGCGTGCCTCATCGCGGACACAATCTCACAGTCAGTCAAGAAACTCGCCCGCATGCGGGATGCCGACTTCGAGAATTATCACGGGACGTTCCGCGATCGGCCGCCTCATATCGACACCATAATCAACCCGGAGATCGAGGTTGTAAAGACTATCGATAGGCTAATGAGCGTCCCCGGAGCCGTTGACGTAGGCGAGTTTGCCGACGGCCGCGTCAAGTTCATCGGGATACAGCTGGACAAAGAGGCGCGGCTGGCGGGCGTTCGCCTCTCTGAGATTTCCGCCAAGATTGGAAGACCAAGCCCTCTTATCGCGGCCGTGGTTCGGGACGAGGAGCTGATAATCCCTCGCGGCAATGACCGGCTAAAGCCGGGCGACCTTGTCTATCTCGTCAGCGAGAAGGCGAAGCTGCTGGAAACGCTTTCTGCTTTCGACAAGCACGCCGAGCCGCTGCGCCGGGTCCTGATCGCAGGCGGAGGGCGGATAGGTTTCAGGCTGGCTGCCTTGCTTGAGGAGAAATCGATCTCGACCAAGATAATCGAAAAGGACCCTGACCGATGCGAAGCGCTTGCTGAGCAGCTGAACAAGACAGTCGTGCTCAACGGCGACTGCTCCGATCAGGCCCTCTTGAGCGAAGAGAACATACAGGATATGGATGTCGTTATCACGCTGACGGGCGATGAGCAGACAAACATTCTGGCCGCGCTGCTCGCCAAACAGATGGGAGCGCGAAAGGTAATTGTGAAGATCAGCACGTTCAGCTACTTCCCGCTGATGACGACGATTGGTCTCGACCAGGTGGTCAGCCCCCGCCTCTCCGCGATAAACACAATCCTGCAACATGTTCGGCGAGGCAAAGTGCTGTCGGCCATGTCCATCAAGGGCGAACAGGCGGAGGTGATGGAAGCTGTGGCCCAAAAGACTTCGGACATCGTTGGCAAGCCCTTGAAGAAAATCTCGTTCCCCCAAGGCGTGCTCGTTACTGCGATAACGCGCGGCGGCAAGGTGATCATCCCCTCCGGCGACAGCGTTATCGAACCCGACGACAGGATCATAGTGTTCGCCAGAAGACAGGCCGTCCCGAAGGTCGAAAAGATCCTCGCGACAAAGCTGAAGTACTTCTAGATGCGCTGGCGTTACGTCCTTTGTATCGTTGGGATACTTGTCCTGTTCTTGGGGCTAACGATGATGTTCCCCCTTTTGGTCGGCCTTTACTACTGGGACCAGAGCATCATTCCCATCTCGGCGTCGATGGGAATAACGATAACTGCCGGGGCGCTGCTTTACGCATGTTTCAGGGGCGTGAGGGTAGAGCACATCAGCCAGCGCGAGGGAATGGCGATCGTGGCGATTGGATGGACTGCGATGGGCCTATTCGGCGCGCTGCCTTTCTATCTTAGCGGTGCGTTCGAGACCTTCGTCGATGCTTTCTTTGAATCCGTTTCGGGCTTCACAACGACGGGCTCGTCTGTCCTGACCGATATCGAGACGGTATCAAAGGGGCTTCTTCTGTGGCGGAGCCTCATCCAATGGCTAGGCGGAATGGGCATCATCGTCCTATCTGTGGCGATTCTCCCCTTCTTGGGCGTCGGCGGCATGCAGCTCTACAAGGCCGAGGTCCCAAGCCCCGTCCCTGACAAGCTCAGGCCCCGCATCAAGGACACCGCAATGGTACTCTGGAAGGTCTATGCCCTGATTTCCGCGGCCGAAATCGGGCTCCTCTTGTTAGGCGGAATGGGCCTCTATGACGCCGTGTGTCACGCGTTCACCACCATGCCCACTGGCGGATTCTCAACCAAGAGCGCCTCGATTGCCCACTTCGACAGCGTCTATTTCGACATCGTTATCATCGTTTTCATGCTGCTGGCTGGCGTGAACTTCGCGCTTCACTATCAGATGCTTAGGGGGAAACCATTGGCCTTCTGGCGGGACTCCGAGTGCCGCTTCTTCCTCGGCGCCGTCGTTATCCTAATCGTCATTGTAAGCCTTAACATCTACGGCGCCGTCTATGACAGCTTGGGCGAGGCGCTCCGCTACGGGGCCTTTCAGGTCGTCTCAGTCATTACCACCACGGGCTACGTCACGGCCGACTACGGCCAGTGGCCGGCCATGTCCCAGCTCATCCTGCTCTTGTGCATGATCATCGGCGCCTCGGCCGGTTCGACTGGAGGCGGCATGAAGTGCCTCCGCATCATGCTCTGCCTCAAATACATCTACAAGGAGCTTTTCACGATGGTTCACCCCCACGGCGTCAGATATGTAAAGATCGGCGGCAAGCCCGTGTCCAGGGCCGTTATGAGGAGCGTCTTGGGGTTCGTGCTCCTTTACATGGGCCTATTCGCCGTTTCCGCTGTCCTGCTGTCGAGCATGGGCGTCGATGTCGTAACCTCCGTCGGAGCAGTTGCGGCCACAATGGGGAACATCGGCCCCGGCCTGGGCCTCGTCGGCCCCGCCGCGAATTACGCTAACATACCCTACCTCGGCAAGTGGCTGCTGATATGGTGCATGCTCCTGGGGCGCCTCGAGATATACACGGTCATAATCCTCCTCATCCCCGAGTTCTGGCGCAAGTAGTTGCCACGCGGGAGCCGAAAACCGATGTGTGCCCGGAGCAACAGACAGTGAAGCATCACGCCCCGAAGCAGATGCTCATAGAAAGGACAGAAGGAGCGCGCCCTGACGGGAAATCGCCGTGAAGGCCGCTATATGGCTGGTCGGGGCGAGAGGATTTGAACCTCCGACCTCTGCCTCCCGAAGGCAGCGCGCTAACCAGGCTGCGCTACGCCTTCGCGATGTCAGTTTCACGGGCGCGAGGCCCTTACCTTGCCGGGCCGTCCGAGGCGCTGGGCACGGGCAATAACACTCGCTCCATCTCGTCAAGCTTCTCCTTGACCTCAGGATGAACCTCCGCTTTCTTCATCACGGCGGCTATCTGATAGTAGTCCTTTTTCGAAAGACCGAGCTCTGCCGCTTCAAGAAAGGCAGGGAGAAGGGCTTTGCTGGAAGGTGTGGCGACGAGATAGTCAATATCCCCCAATGGATGTGAGAGGGCGGCGGGCGGCAGATTGTCCTTCAGGTACTTCTCCCCCGCGGTCTTCCGAGCTGCTGAGAAGATGTCCGGGGCCGGCCCCGCGACGAAACGCAACAAAGCATCGGGGTGAAGCAGGTAGTTCTCTATCTCATAGCGCCGCCATCGGAGCACCGTCAGATCGTCCGCTGCTATCTCGTGGTCTGGGAGGCTTCGGTTATCGCCGTCCAAGAGCAGAACCCCTCGTATTACGGGGCGAATCGCTTTAAGCCCGAAGAAGTGTGCTCTTGCCTCGCGCGCGTCTCTGCCGTGTATCGGCCAGAAAAATGGCATATCGAAAAACGCCTTCATTGGGTGGTGAAGGATGCGGGCTAACTCCGCCAGAATCTTGAAGTCGCTCTCGCCTTCAACGTAGAGAATGTTCTGACCGCTCTCTGCCGACAGAATGTCAAGCGAGGAGAGTCGCTTGAGAGCCTCTCGCACCTGATCCCTCTCGGGCTCGACGCGCAGGCGATGAGGCGCACCGTAAAACGAGAGGATTTGCTCCGGGCCTGTATCTTCTAAGATGACCTCCGAGTGGGTCGAGACCAAGAGCTGGCATTGCCGCATTCGAGCTACTGAGCGCAAACGGTCGTAAATCTGTCTCTGAAGGATCACGTGGAGGTGAGCGTCGGGCTCGTCGAGGAGAAGAACGGACGCTGGCCTTGCATAGAAAAACGAGAGGAGCATCAGGACCTGGTGGAAGCCGCTGCCCGCGGAGGCAATGTCGAACTTCGCACCTCCTGAAGCCTTATGTCGGTACTCAACTTTGATGAAAGGGTCTGTGCGCGGGTTATACTGCGGCTCTAAAAGCACGTAGCCAAAGACCTCTTTGACGGTCTCAACGAGTGATTGCCATGGCTCGGCCTTCCTCTCTTCGCTTTTCTCGTAAACCTCGTGGAGTAGGTTGCGCAGGATGTCTCCCGGCTTCCCTTGGCCAACCAACATATTCTGATAGCCCGGGTTCAGCCCAGTTTCTTCCGCCCCAATGCCGGAAAAGGGAGGCACATGGACAATGTCAGTCTCGTTGACCCCTTTAGGGACATCCACAACGTGCTTGCCCTGCTCATCTTCTAGCCACACATATACCAGCTCCTTGTTGGCGTAGCGAAAGCAGACCGCGAGGTGCCAATTGGCTTCTGCTTTAGTGGCCCGCCCCCATATACTCACTCTTATCAGCTTATGATCTCCGCTCTTTTTCCCGGGGTCTTCGTTCTTGCGGTATGCCGTCCTTCTGTCGTACCACAGGAGGTTCATTTCTCTGAGCGGGATAGCAGCGAAGTCTTTTCTGGTTATTGGAACTCCCGTGCGCTCCTTAGCCTTGGAAGGTTCTTGCCGTTCAGCGAGCCAGCGTTGAACTCCAAGATCCCATACCGAAATCGCTTGGAGAAGCGTGGTCTTCCCGGAGTTGTTTGGCCCGGCAAGGACGACATCATCGCCAAGGTCAAATGTCTGTTTAGCGAATCTCTTGAAGTACTCTATGGTAACCTTCGTTATCATCGTCTGCCTGACCTCTGTCGCACCTGCATAACTCTGTGTCAACCTTGAGAGTAACCCAGCGCTCGCGAACGCCCGGTCATTCAGTTTGTCGGGGCGAGAGGATTTGAACCTCCGACCTCTGCCTCCCGAAGGCAGCGCGCTAACCAGGCTGCGCTACGCCCCGACACATCGCAATCTAAGTCTCAAAGAGAACAGCTCAAAAGCCATACCGCCTCAGCACGCCGAATCACCTTGCTTACGCGTCGGATGAGCGGGAACCGTCCGTCCCAACCGAACTCGAACGACCAGCTTCCTGCTCCTTCTCCGACCTTGCCGCGTGGCGTTTTGCCATCAATCTTACAAAATAGAACCCGCCGATCAAGAGGATTATGAAAGCCAACGAGAAGTAGTTCAGATAGCTCATCAGCTGCTCTTTCGGCAGCGAGTCCCTGACAAGCGGCCAGACGAACATCACAACGAGGCCGACAAGGAAGAACCTGCCTCCTCGGCTGATGGCGGAGATGACCACGAACTTGGGGAAGTTCATCCTAAAGGCGCCAGCCGAGATCGTGAACACCTTGTATGGGATGGGTGTGAATCCCGCGACGCCAACAGCCATTACGCCGTATTTCTCAAAGTATCTATCAACCACGCCGACCTTCTTTTCCTTGAATATCTTCAGAAGCAGCGGCCTGCCACCCGCCCTGCCAATCAGAAACCCGAACATTCCCCCAACCGTCGAACCAGCCGTGCAAACCAGCGCAAGCCATAACGCGGACGTTGGCTTCGCCATACCGATTGCGATCAGCAGGACGTCAGGCGGTATCGGGAAGAAACTCGACTCCGCGAACGCCAGCAGAAAGAGAGCCCAAACGCTGTAAGGGGAGCCGGACCACGCCACGGTCCAGTCAACGAGCTGGTGCGGGATCGATGCCAACCAGTCGAGCATTTGTACTTTCCTATCCGAATTCCACGTTGGGGGGATTATGCCTCAAGATGGGGACGACTCCGATCGGAAAGCACCGATCGCACAAGATGTTGCATCAGACCGAGCGCTCGCACATCTGTCAGATCAGACTGCATCGGTGTTATCGAGATGAAGCCATTGCTCACCGCATAAACGTCAGTCCCCTCTGCGGCGAGGTCGGGCCGCGTAGTCCGTCCTATCCTGAACCGCCTCGTCCGGTGCGGTGTTCCTTTCCCTTTAGAATTCGCATCGACCTCGACCACATTATTCTCAAAGTGCAGCCTGCCCTGTCTGGTCAACGTCACCGGAAATGGCCCTTCGCCTCGTGGAAAGTTGATGTTCAAAAAGCATCTATCCGGAAAGTCCTTCAGCGAGAAGCGCCTCACGAAATCCGTTATGAATTCGCACGCAGAGCCGAGGTTGGGCTGCTCGGAATAACCGACCGAAAGAGCAATAGCTCGCCAGCCAAGCAAGGTGGCCTCAATTGCTCCGGCCACGGTCCCAGAGTAGCTGACGTCCTCGCCAGTGTTGTGGCCGTTGTTAATGCCGGACAAGATCAGGTCGAACTGGACGTCGGCAAACAGATTCAAGAGAGCCAGATTGACGCAATCGGCTGGCACGCCATCAACCGCAAACTTACGCTGCGATATCTGCCTCGCCTCAACCGGCCTTCGGAGCGTGATGCTATGCGAGCAGGCGCTGCGCTCCGTCTCGGGAGCAACAACATAAACATCCGCAAGTGCCGCAAGCGTTTGCTCGAGGCGCACGAGGCCCGTGGCCTCTATACCGTCATCATTAACAAGAAGTATCTTCATTGGGGGTTTCCTATGAGTTATTCAGAATGAGGGGGCATTATAGTCGAGCCGGCACGAAGAGAGCAAGCGAGCAATGAGCTGACGTGGTGCGCAATATATTAGACTAGCGAGAGCCGGAACATTAGAGCGACAATAGTTGTTGTACTTAGTTAATGTCGATGTACAAGGGGATGGGAAGCTTGAACGAAAGTCCCAATTGTCAGTATCGACAGAGAGGAGGTGATATGTCAAAATGAAAGCACGAATGCTCCTAGCTGCGATCGCCCTAGCTGCTGTCGTCTGCGCAGTCGTGGTCCTCGCAAATCCCGTCCCCGCTCGTTTCCTTGAATTTGTGGGCAATTTGAGTTCAGACAAAGGTTTCGGGAGGTAAGAGAATGAGGACGTTTCGGTGGATATTCTTGACTTGCTTTGTTCTTATCGTCGCTGCCTGTTCGGCGGGTGCTTGTTTGGCGCAGGGGACCCGGATCGTGGGTCACTGGACCGGTCTCGGCGAAAGCGACGTCGGCGATGGCGTAACCGGCGAGCTGTTCGACAGCCTTGGCACATACTACTATGACATCGGCGTGGACAGTGCGGACAGGCCCAACCTGGTGTGGTCGGCCGCGACCTCGGGAACGGTGCAGACGACCAACGGCGTTGTTAAGTTCGCATATTGGGACGGAGATATCTGGCGCGGGATGGAGAATCCCGATGGGCCTGACAGCTTTGGCCCAGGCGTAAGCTGCCAGCTGGTCAACCTGCCGGGTGGGCCGGCCGTCATCTATGACTCGGCGGAGATCACAGCGTATCCCGAGCTTCACTATATGATGTGGAATGGGACAGCTTGGCAGCAGGACCTCTCGACGGCCATGGCTCAGATCCAGGCGGTAGATTACAGGGTACGTCTTGACGGCCTGGCCAAGCCGCATTTCGTTTACCTGCACTACGAAAACGGCGTGAACTATCTGTATTACTCCTTCTGGAACGGCACGTCGCTCGAGGGTCTTGGTGGAAGCG
This sequence comes from bacterium, assembly GCA_035527515.1. NCBI lineage: Bacteria > bacterium. Next base: position 21,568 of record DATLAJ010000128.1, on the reverse strand, counting down.
ATGAGGGCGAGGGCATCGACGCCGTGCCATATATTTATGGGTTCAGTTCCTTCTGGTTCGCTCTGGACAGTCGTTCGTTCCCCCACGTTGTTTATAGCGGCGCTGAGGGTGGCGCGTTCTACGCATTCTGGGACGGGAGTAGTTGGCAAAGGGTCGCTATTAAGGACATATTCGGGTTCAGCAGTCCGAGCCCAAGAATCGCTATTGACACGCAGGACCATCCCCACGTGACTCTTCTGGACACGTCTCAGTCGCCATGCGACATCTACTATGTCTATTGGGACGGTCAGCAGCTGGTGTACCCCAATCGAGATGCCGGCGGCGTCTCCCAGGGCAAGGCCGGCTGGGACGCCAATGGGCCTAATATAGCCATCGACCTCTATGGCAACGCAAACATCTGCTATGGGATGGGCAGTGCGATCTATCTGCGCTACTGCCCGAGCGGCGAGGCAGAGTTCTTCACCTACGGCTTCGGGGACGTCGGCTGGGGTGTCCTGCCGCCTCCGGAATATAAGGAGAATTGGGGTAATATAGACATGTTTTCTGGCCCGAAAATCGCCGTTTCTGAACAGGGCCAGGCTTATGTTGCCTACGTAACCAAGTTCATCGTCCCCTCCGCCAGAGGGCCCCTCAAATGGCGACCGGTCTGCCGGGTCCGAGCATTTCTGCCAGAACCAGCCTCCAACCCACTTCTTGCGCTCGATACCACCAAGCGCCACTACTACATGGAAAGAGGCGACGATGCCGTCTCATTGGTCCTGGGCATCGACAACCAACAGGACGAGTGGGCGGACATTGACCTCTATTTGGCTGTTTCAGAGGAACAGCTGCTGTATCGTTTCAGTTGGTGGTGTCTGCCTCTGTCGCTTCCTCCTAACTTTTATCTGCCGCCATCTACCGTTATCACCGTTCCGATAACGCCGGCTGATCAGGGCGGCATATTCTGTCCACCGGTCGGCGGGCGAACCGATGAATACGTAACATACGCCGGCTTCTTCAGACACGGAACCGGTGAGGCCCTGGGGCCGATCCAATGGAATAAGCTCCTGGTAACTGGTATCAAGGAGTAATGACAGGCCGGTCATTCAGTCAGTTTAGATAGCCTCTGAGAGCAACGCGGATGGGGGATCATGCCTCGTAGTTGCTTCGTTTACGCGGTGCGTCCCCCAGAAGCAGCCCAGGACCAGATAGAGGCCCACAAGGCGTATCAGCACAAGAACTTCGAGGCGGGGCTTCTCGTGATGGGTGGGCCGTTCATAGACGAGGCAGGCGGCATGGCCATCTTTGAGGCGCAATCCAAAGAAGAGGCCGAGGCCATCGTCCGGAACGACCCAAGCATCGTCAGCGGAACTTACACCGCCGCCCTGCATCCCTGGCGCATCGCAGTGAGTCGCGCCCCGGGGCAGTGGATGGCAGACGAAAAGACATTGAGAAAGAAACCCAGCCGGCCTAACTTGAATTTACACACTTGATGGTGGTAACTCAAGAGTCTGGCCGGAAAGCAGAGGTTAAGTACCCATGTGACAGGCGAAGTATCGCTCTTCATACTGCGAGCTAAGAGACTCCTCGAGGGCTACTACCTGACGATGACCAAATCCCTGCGTCGGTTTCCGCCGGTGGAACGAGCATTAAAGGCAACTCGCAGGAGTTTCAGGCAGCTACTGTTCAAACGGATGCAGCTCGGGAATACGTATAATGCAGGAGCAAGCGCAAAGGCCAATTGCCCATTCCCGTTCCTAGAGATGGTCATAAACTGCGACGGCTCTGTCGCGTGCGGCACGCTCGGTGAGGCGCCGATTGTCGGCAATGTGTCGGATCAGAACCTGTGGGAAGTCTGGGATGGGCCAAAGATGAGAGGTATCAGAGGTAAGATCCTAAAGGGTTCATCAGAAAACTGTGAGCAATGCGTGCTGCATGGAATGGAACTCTATCTGCGTCCCAGATTCGGTAGGCGTGTAACGATGGGAAGGAGAATTGAAAGACTCCTGATTGAGCCCACTGTGGAGTGCAATCTGGACTGCCCTACCTCCTGTGGCAGAAAGGCCCCGAAAAACGTCTCGGTCAGAGCCAGGCGCTCGATGAGGAGGATGCCGCTAGCTCTTTTTCAGAAAATCATCAATGAGACGGAGGACAACGTAGATCAGATTGGGTTTTTCAATTACGGCGAACCATTTCTCCATCCGAACATCATGGAAATGATCACCTACACCAGACAGAAGTGCCCGAATGCAGCGTTGTTCGTGAACACTAATGGGACACTATTGACGGACGATGCAAAGCTCAAGGAGCTAGCATTTTCGGGCCTCGACGAGATTCTGTTCTCCATAGATGGGGCGACCCAGCAGAGCTATGAAAAATACCGGAAGGGCGGCGATATTGAACTCGCGCTCAAGTCCCTGGAGAGATTGGCATCCCTACGACGAGGCAATAAGCCGAGGATCATCTGGCAGTATATCCTCTTCAAATGGAACGACTCAGATGCAGAACTCAGACAGGCTGAACGCATTGCGACCGAGATTGGTGTAGATCAATTCGTGTATCAGCTCTCTGCCATCCCATTGATTGGCTCCAAGAGATTCAGATATGGCAAAAAGGAATTCGAGTATATTGCCCCGTTTCTCTACGAAAGCCGAAGATTCGTTCATAAGTACGAGATGAATTCTGAGGTGCACAGGAAGGACGTCGTTAGAGTTACGGTCAAGAACGTAGGCAATATCAGGTGGAACTCCAGAAAAGTCCCCTGGGGAAGGTTTATATGCCTCGAGGTTTTTAGGAAGGACCTCATGCATCCCTTAGCCGAAGAGAGACTTCACACGCAAGAGTTCTCGAGAGACGTTGGTCCTGGAGACTCTTATACAGTGGACCTCCATTTAGAGCCTTTGTGGTTTGACGAGAGGTGCGGTAATACCGTCTATGTCGATTGCTTCATTGAGGGCGACCTGAGTTTCAGGAATAGAGGCAATACTCCCTTGGCTATATGCAAGTATGCGCCTCCTCCCTCTACGCCAGTGCCTTTACATTTCTTCTCTTGAACCGCTCGCATGCCTCGCCCTTGAGCCGTGAATTGCCAGCTTAACGGGTGTTTGGCATACCTCTTGGCAACCGCCTCGACCCAGCGTTTCAGCGCCTTGAGTGCCGTCTCGTCTTCGGTCTTGGGATCGCAGCGGCCATCAGCTTCGAGCGAACAGGCCTCCTCATTGCGCCGATCGCGGCGCACGTCATCTACAACGGTGCGGCACTAGCGGCGCAGCTCGCCGGAAAAGCATAACCCCAGTCAGCCGCCCAACGGTGAAGATTGACAATACTGCTGCATTAAGGTAAAATATCCTTGGCTGAAGTGAGATTACGAAAAACCGGCAAGCTGCTGTCTGACGCCCTTTAGCTACACGTTCTGAGGCGGCCCCGGCAACATAGTCGGAACGAGAGACCGGAAAAGGTGAGCTGACGTGAGACTGAGTCTTGAGGCGGTCCTTGCGATCGCGGTTGCACTGATAATTGCGTTGGTGGTCTGTGTGGCAGCCTACTCAATGCCCACTTACTCCTTGCAGAACGTGCATCATACCGATTGCGCCTCGTCGGATGCCAGCCTGATGGTTAAGGGTTATTAAGGCATACGCCTAATGCAGGTGCTGCTCGCCGTTCAGCGCGGCCTTCATCCAGAGGTCGTAGTTGCTCTCCGGAAGCGGCTGGAGGTTGCTCATCTCGTATCGCTGACGGTGCAGGTTATACTTGTCGTAGAAGCCGTTCTCGAACTCGAACACCTCGCCCGTGTCAGGGTTGTAGAGCCGCTCCTTGCCGAGCATCGCATCGGACCGCTTCTCCGCGATGATGTCGTCCACTTTCTGCCGCTTCTGCCAGCCGTTGACGATCATGTCCGAAGTCTCGCTCAGGGTCCGGCCGGCCTTCATAATGCCAGCATAGGTGCGAGCCTGCATCTGAAGGCAGTTCGCAACGTAGCTGTTTGATATGTTGTAGCTTCTGAGCGAGGCGCTCAAGATCGGCTCCAAGGTTGCAAACTCTCGCTTCGGGGCCGTGACGCCAGCGACGAAGAAGCCGAAGGCAATGCCGCAGCTTGGCCCGCCGTTCATCTGCAAGAGCGGCACGACCGTGGCGGAAAACAGACCCTGGCCCACCCTGCCGTTCTTGGCAAAGAGACCTCTGACAAGAGCCGTCTGGCCTCCCTGCATCGGCGACGGCTGAGGCAGCGCTGATATGGCCTGGAAGTTCTCGAGCCTCGGGCATTGAGGCATGAACTGCTGCGCCGTTTTGGTTCTGGCGATTTTGGAGAAACTCGCGAGGAAATTCGCTGGCGTGAGCGGCGCAACGGATGGCGTGTCCACCCACGTGACCGGGTATCCGCCCATCGCCATATACTGATAGTCTATCTGGCGCTGCTGCTCGCTGAGATAGACAGGCCCCACCTCGCCGAAGAAGAAAACTTGCCGCAGCGGGCTTTTCGGGTCACGGACGACGAATGCGAACGAGCTGCACTGGCCGGCGGTGATGACTTCCCAGCCGCTCGGGATGTTGATCGAGAAGAACCCGCCGTTGTAAGGAACGAGCTTGGGACTGGACGCACCCTGGCCGTCCGCAGAGAGGCCAGCGATTGCGATGACTAGAACTGCCAGTAAAGCCAAAAGACCAATGCGCCTCATAATCACACTCCCATTTTCGCAAATGTTACGAAGGTGTCCTGCTGTTCGATGCGTTGGTCTCGGTAGTAACTACAATAGGTACTTATCGAACATTTTAGCCAAATCTTTAGCTCATATCAATTAAGGATGAAGGCGGAAGGATGAAGGATGAGAAACGGCCAACCGCCAACAGATTACGGCCGATTCGTTCCTCCGACTGTCCCAAATGGGACAACTCTAACTCTGCAACTGTCCCAAATGGGACAATTCAGGCCAATGTGGCAGGCAGGATATAACGGGCTACAAAAATAGCTCAAATCAGAAAAGCGGCGTGCCGGAGCCACATCAAGGCACTAAACCAAGATATTATCTCCCGATCACTGAAAAAAAGAGCTTGACAAGAATTGAACTTTCTTAGCATAGTAAAATCAACGTAAGGGTAACTGAAGACTGGCGCCGAGTCGCTGCTTTCCAGGCGGCGATTCCCACCGGCCTCGAGATAGAATGCTGCGATGAACGGCTTTGCAGGCCGAAAGCGGCAAGGGCTCGGAGTCTGAGGGCGAGGGACGTTTGGATGGTCAGTTCGAGAACGAGGCGCAGCGCCTCGGCCTTTGTAGGGGCGGTTCACGAACCGCCCAAAGGAAACACGATCCGCGTAGGGCCAGTTCACGAACCGCCTTTTGGAGTGCGGCGGCTTGACGCCGCTTTCGTTGGTGGTGGCTTGACACCACAATCTAATAGACCTTTCTCTCGGACATCGAAGCGGTGATCCAGAGAATCGCCCGTGCTCCAAGAGTCCCCATGCCGCGTCAAGCCGCGGCGAGCCAAAGCGGCGTCAAGCCGCCGCACTCCAAAGCCTATTCATACGACACTAGCCTCCGCCAAGTCCCTTACGGGAACATTCCCGGCTTGCGCCGGCCGAGACCCGCAAAACCCTTCGGCGGAGTATCAACCAACAAAAGGAGGTGATTTGCTTTGAAGAAGTCTCTTTTGATAGGGATAGCAGCTCTTGCTGTTCTCTCGCTGTGGCTGGTGATCTTGTTCGGTAACGATTCGGCGACGACCAACGTGTCGTTCACGCCGCCAGTTTACGCTAGCAACGGCGGCGGAACGCTCGACGGCTGCACCGACTCGTGCCTCTACGACGCAACGATTTCCAGCTGTCTGCCAATATGGGAGGGCTACTGCAAGATGCAGATGGAGGTCAAGCACAAGCTGTACGACCCAGACAATTGCTGTTGTCATACGGCGGCCACAATCGTCCTTGAAGTGAGGCAAGACGAGCAACCGTGCGATTGCTCGATTCCGATGGTGATGACTCACGATTACGATTCGGTTAACCAGCTGCCCTGCGACTACGGCGTCTATCACAGCTGTGCGTTCGTCGTTAAGTCGGATGAGACCTACTACTACAAGATCTACGACTCTCAGGCCACATCGTCGTGTGTGGTCAGCGGCAGCTACGATGTTTACTGCTGGGAGCCATAGGCTGAGTTGGTGGTAAAGGGGCGGGCTGGCGGCTTGGCGCACCGCCGGCCTAACCCCTAAACGAAAGGCGGCTCTGCGCGGGGCCAAGAAGAAAAGGCCTCGCGCAGGGCTCCGAATAATGACAGGAACAAGTTTGTAACGCATTAGAATGGAAGTGTAAAGCTAAACCAAAAAGGAGAGAGACACATGATGACGACTCGAGGTTTCTGGGTTCTGCTGGCGGCGTTGGCGCTCGCTTTTAGCTCACTAATGGCGTTCGCGGACGACTACTACATCGACCCGGAGAACGGGAGCGACAGCACGGGCGGCGGCTCGGCGACAGCGCCTTGGAAGACGCTGACGTATGCCAACAGCCAAACCAAATGCCAGGGAACCGAGGAAAACCCCGTGGCGCTGCACGCCTTGGCTGGCGTTTACTCGCCATCAACGAATGGAGAGACATTTCCTATCGAGTTCCAGCAGTACAATACGTATCCGCCTGGCGGGGGCCCGGCCACGCCCCACTATGGCATCCTCTTGGGTGTGGGACCTCACGCTACCATCTTTGACGGGGAGGAGACCGAGCTTGTGCTCCACACCTCCGGGTATTACATCGCTGTTAGCGGCCTGACCATCACAGGAGGGAACGCCGGCGGGATGAGGAACTCGATCACCTCGATCATGGGAAGCTCGGGCTCATTCACGCTGGAGCGTTGTATCATCAAGGACAATTCCGGCGGGGACGGCCTCAAGGTGTTTGATGCCGGAGCTGTCAAGGTGAATGACTGCGTATTCACGGGCAATCAGGACGTAGGCGTCAACCGAGGTGGAGCGATCGCCTTAGATCCTAGGCAAAAGCAAACCATCACAAACTGCCTCATCGCCGACAACTCAACGACCGCCGGACAGGGAGGGGGAATCGTGATCGAGTGGGGGTGCAGGACCACTCTGATAAACTGCACGATGGCTCGCAACAGCAAACATGGCATTTACGCAATGACGTCCAACTACTACGTTAAGCTGTACAACTGCATTCTCTGGAACAACGAGGACGACATCTGCATTGAGGGGGGCGTGCCGTGCGAGATCTATCACTGCAACATCTCGGACGGGGACGGTCAGGGCGAAAACGGCAACATCTCCCAGGACCCGCTCTTCGTAACCGGCGCCCAGGGCGACTACTACCTCGCCCACGCCGGCGTCAACGCCAAAAAGAAGGAGGCAAAGAACAAATGATAACAGGTGGTAAAGGGGCGGGCTGGCGGCTTGGCGCACCGCCGGCCCAACCCCTAAACGAAAGGCGGCTCTGCGCGGGGCCGAAGACAAAAGGCCTCGCGCGGAGCTGCGGATATGTGTATAGCGAATGCAGAATGGATTGTAAAGAGAACCTAACATAAGAGTGAGGAGTGAGGGCGATGAAGGCAAGTGGATTCTGTGTGGGGTTGGCGGCATTCGTAATTGCGCTTATCACCATAACAGCGAGCGCGACGGACTGGTATGTCGATGCCATCAATGGGAGCAACGGCAACGGAGGGACTAGTTGGGCGGACGCCTGGAGGACCATTACGTACTCGCGCACGATCATTGGCGGTCTCGGCAGGGAGGAGGACCCGTGCACGCTGCACGCTGCGCCCGGGTTGTATTCACCGTCGGGCAATGGGGAGACGTTCCCAATCTACCTCGGCGCGGGCCTTTCGGTGGACCACAACGAGTTCTACTCACTCGCGGGCGCAGGGGCACAGCTGACGACAATCGACGCGGAGAGCACCGAGAAAGCCGTGGTGGTACGTGCCCACCACACGACCATCTCGCGTGTGACCATAACTGGGGGATCCTACGGGGGGTTGGTCCTGGACTCGTCGTCTCCCGGTGGCGGCCCTGCATCATTTACGCTTGACCACTGCATCGTAAGGGATAACTCGAGAAGAGGTCTTCGCTCCGTCAGGGCAGGCCTCCACTGCCAATTCAACGATTGCGCTTTTACTAGCAATGACTCCGGGCCGTACCACGGCGGAGCAATGGCGTTCAATTATTCCAACACCATACTCATAACCAACTGCCTGATTGCCATGAACACTACTGGGTTGAACGGGGGCGGTATCTATTTTTACGGCGAGCAAAAAGCTACACTGATAAATTGTACGATCGCCCACAACGAGGCACACGGCCTGTATAAATACGCCAGTACCGGATGGGTCAGGCTTTACAACTGCATCTTCTGGGACAACGACGACGATATCCGTTTTAAGGAGGGGCTCGACTACTCCATCAGCCACTGCAACATCTCGGATGGCGACGGCTTAGGCGAGAACGGGAACATCTCCCAGGACCCGCTCTTCGTCTCAGGCGCCCAGGGCGACTACAATCTCTCCCACGCCGGCGTCAACGCCAAAAAGAAAGACGACAAATGAGAGCTGGCACATCCGCTCTTGTAGGGGCGGTTCGTGAACCGCCTTTTGGAGTGCGGCGGCTTGACGCCGCTTTGGCTCCCCGCGGCTTGACGCGGCGTGTCTTGAAAGACAGGACGTTTTCTCGATGGCCGCTTGCAGGTTCGAGACAAGCATCTATTAGAGGGTGGTGTCAAGCCACCAATGAAAGCGGCGTCAAGCCGCCGCACTCCAAAGCTCCGCGAACCAAGGAGCTACAACGAACGACCGACAATTCTCAACCTACAACCTTTAAGCAGAAGGAGGCAGACTCATGAGATCTAGACAATTGTGTGCGATTTTGGCGGCATTCGTGATTCTGTTCGTCGGGATGACAGCAATCGCGACGGATTGGTATGTGGACCCCGTCAACGGGAGCGACACGACCGGTGACGGCTCGGAGGGCAGTCCGTGGAAGACAATCACCTGTGCCGTGGACAGAACATCTGACGACAACCCATGCGCTCTGCATCTGGCAGCTGGCATCTATTCCCCGTCGAGTAACGGGGAAACGATCCCCATCGTGTATCAACGAGGAGGGGCGAGCCTGCTAGGTTCCGGAGCGGACGTGACCATAATCGACGCAGAGGGTATCTACCGAGTTCTTGAGATCACCTGCGGTCATGGCACGCTGGCGGACCTGACCATAACAGGGGGAGATAGCACGGGCACGATGGGGGGCGGGGTCGCAGCGTCTTCGGATCCGGGTCCGCTGGTGCTGGAGCGCTGCGTGATACGCGACAATAACAAGGGCGCCGGGCTTTATACCTACAATTGGACTCACATCGAGCTGACAGATTGCAGGATCGTAAGAAATAATGACGACAGCAGCGGAGGCGGGATAGGCCTGGGCTTACGGAACAGTCTGAGGATGACGAACTGCCTCATCGCCGACAACACAATCCCGGATGACCCTAGCTATTACCTGGGTGGCGGCATCATGACCCAGGCCGGCAACTACATTACGCTGATCAACTGCACGGTCGTAAACAACCACAAGCAGGGCTTACTGATGCACTCCGCTGATTCGGGCCGCGTTACGCTCTATAACTGCATCTTCTGGGGCAACGATGACGATCTCGACGTGCGCAGCACAGAGCTTATCATCCGCCACTGCAACATCTCGGACGGCGACGGCTTAGGCGAGAACGGCAACATATCAGAGGAGCCGCTCTTCGTAACCGGCGCCCAGGGCGACGAGTATCTATCGCACTACGATACCGAGGGGCAGGATAGCCCGTGCATAGACGCTGGCGACCGGAACGCTTCCGAGCTCGGCCTCGACAAGTACACGACCTGCACTGATGGTCGGCCCGACACGGGTATCGTGGACATGGGCTACCACTATAGCGTGGGGCCCGAGCTGTCCGACCCCACGCACGCGCCCGATTCTGGGCGCAGCGACGTGAACTTCACTTTCACAGTCCATTACTACAGCCCCGCCGGCAGCCAGCCGTCCTCAATCGAGGTGGTCGTGAACGGGACTGCGCACGGCATGAGCTTGCAGAGCGGCGGCGCGGCCAACGGCACTTACAGCTGGACGGGGACCATCCCCGAGGACGGCCAAGCAACGTATCATTTTGAGGCGACCGACTCGCTTGCGCAGTATGTGCGGCATCCGGCTTCTGGCGAGCTTGACGGGCCGATGGTCTATGACGACTACGTGAAGCCGCAGTCGAGCTGCACGGCTCCGGGAATCACCAATAGCGACACAATAGACGTGGATTACACATCGACGGACGACAACTCAGGCGTCGCTAGCGTGGTGCTCTGGATGCAGTTTGACGGCCACGGGTATTACGACTCGGGATACTCATCCACCGACGGCAATGGGAGCTTCACGGTTGACCTGGGAAGCGGAGACGGGACCTACGACTTCTACACGATAGCGACCGACCGGGCTACGAACGAGGAGAACGCTCCCGGGCCCCCGGACGCCACGACCGTCTTCGATAGCACGCCTCCGACCTCGAGCGCCAGCTGCGAGGATTCGACCAATTCCAGCCCCATAGACGTTGATTTCACGGCGAACGACGCCCTCACTGGCGTTGACGAGACGGCGCTCTGGTATCGCTACGCGGGCGGCAGCTGGACTGACAGCGGCCAGACGCAGACGGGCGATGCGGGAACGTTCAGTTTCGAGTTTAGCGACGGCGATGGGACTTACGAGTTTTATACAATCTCTACGGACGTTGCCGGCAACGTCGAGGCGGCGCCGGGGACTGCCGACTGCTCGGTCTTCTATGACTGCACGGCGCCTGTTTCATCTTGCGACTGCTCGCGCTGGGTCAAGGTGCGTGAGTGGATATACGTGTGGTTTACCGCGAGCGACAACCTGGCTGGGCTTGACAGCATAGCGCTCTGGTATCGGCCGCTTCCTTCTGGCTCGTGGACCGAATACGATACAACCGATGGCCAGGCGAGCGGCAGCTTCAGTTTCAACCTGCCGGGCGGCGTGAACGACGTGGAGCTCTACACAATAGCGACGGACAATGCGGGGAACGTTGAGGCGCCGGGCGATGCGGACTGCGAGCTTGGCTATGACGCCGTCAAGCCCGAATCGGACTGCTCGTCGCCCGTAGTGTCCAAGAATACCTCCATACCGGTTGATTTCACGTCGTCTGACGACAGAAGCGGTGTGGACTCGACGACGCTTCTTTACAAGTACGAGGATGGCGGCTGGGGCACGAGCGGCCTTGCCGCGCAGACGGGGACCTCGGGCCAGTTCCCCTTCGTTGCCTACATGGGCGATGGGACCTATTACTTCGCGACGCGTGCGCAGGACAACGCCGGCAACCAGGAGGATTTCCCGGCGGCGGCAGATAGCGAGACTGTCCTTGACACGACGGTGCCTGTATCGTCGTGCAGCGTTGACGTTGAATACACCTCGGCCGCGACGATTAGCGTGCAGTACTCAGCGTCGGATGCGCTCACGGGCGTCGCGCTGGTGCGGCTCTTCGTGTCCAGAGACGGCAGCGCGTGGGGAAACACTGGCCTTGAGAGCGGTGAGGCGACGGGCGCGTTCACCTATGATTTCGCTGGTCTTGACGGCACGTACCGCTTTGTTACCGTTGCGACCGACGGCGCCGGGAACGTCGAGAGCATCTCTGCGGCCAGGGCCTGCACAGTAGTATTCGACACTGGGCTTCCGTCCTCCGTTTCCAGCGCTCCTGAGGTTGAAAACGACCCGACCATCGAGGTCGCTTTTGAGATCACTGATGCGCTCTCGGGGGCTTACGGTGTTGAGCTCTATGTCTGCTTCTCTACGGCAGCCACAGCGTCCTGCACCGGCGATTGGGAATACACGGGCGAATACGAATATGGCACAGCAGGCAGCATCAGCTACGAGCCTGCCTACGGGGCCGGCATCTACCGCTTCTTCACCATCGCACTGGACAAGGCGGGTAACTTCGAGGCGATGAAGGACACGGCGGACTGCATCACGGACTACAACCCGGACTACGCACTCTCAAGCTGCTGGGGGCCAGACGAGGCGTCAGCCGCGACGGTCGCGATAGATTACGCAACCGACATTGGCGAGGCCGGCTACGATCACGTGGAACTCTGGTATTCGTTCGCCCCCGGCGGCGTCGACTGGCCGGACGAATGGCTCGACAGCGGTGTAACGTCGGAGGCGAGCGAGGGCATGTTGGTCTTCGAGATGCCCCACGGTGATGGCTACTATCGATTTTGCACGATTGCCCTGAACGAGGACCTGCTTGCAGAGCCGTTCCCCAGCGCTTGCGACTGCGAGGTCCTGGTCGATTCGACCGTGCCCTTCTCCGCCGTTTCAGGTCCAAGCATCGCAGGCTCTCTGCCCGTCACAGTCTATTATGACGCAAGCGATCAGGGCCAGGAAGGTCATTTTCTCTCGGGGGTGAAGTCGGTCGAGGTCTGGTACTCGTTCGAGGGAAGTAACACACTTTACGAGACGATCGAGGGCACGCCAGCAACCATAGCGACCGGCTCTCTTGACTTTGCACCCGCCCAGGAAGGCATATACACGCTGTGGTCGATCTGCACGGACGCCTTCGGCAATCGCGAGCCCACGCCGCCTGAGCCGGACATGGAATTGGCTGTCGATCTCGCTCCGCCAGTTTCATCCGTCTCAGCGCCTCAGTACTCCACGGCGTTCCCAGTGCAGGTCTCCGTCTTGGCGACAGATGCAGTAACACTCGTCACCAATGTCTCCGTCTATTACTCGTTAGATGGCGCCGATTGGGCCCTTGCGGGCGATGTTCATGCCTCGCGCGGCACATTGGCCTTTACCCCCAACGACGCGGTTGAGGGTGTTTATGGGTTCATCTCCGTCGGAACGGATGCTGCTGGCCACGAGGAGGCAATGCGAGACGTGCCCGACGCGGAGACGACCGTCGATTGGACCGTACCAGAAAGCAGCTGTTCCTCGCCAGCATTTTCCAACTCGACGGCGATAACGGTTACCTATGAGGCGTCCGATGGCGGCTCAGGCCTCGCTTCGGTCGCGCTGTGGTACAAGTTCGGCCAGTCGGGAACATGGACCGACAGCGGACTTTCCGAGAGCGGCGCATCAGGCTCGTTCAGTTTCACGGCAGCTGACGGCCAGGGCACGTACTACTTCCAGACGAAAGCTCAGGACAACGCCGGAAACGTGGAAGCGGGCCCTTCTGGCAGCGGCGACGATGCGACCATTCACGATGCGACCGCGCCTTCCTCGGGGTGCAGCAGTCCAACGTATAGCAAGAGCTCGGCTATCGAAGTGACGTTTACCGCCTCGGATACCGGCGGCAGTGGTCTTGATGAGACGAAGCTCTACTACAAGTTCGGCCAGTCGGGAACCTGGACCGACAGCGAGCTTTCCGAGAGCGGCGCATCAGGCTCGTTCAGTTTCACGGCAGCGGGCGGCCAGGGCACGTACTACTTCCAGACGAAAGCCCAGGACAACGCCGGAAACGTGGAGGCGGGCCCCTCGGGCGATGGCAACGATGCGACCATTTACGATGCGACCGCGCCCTCGTCAGGATGCAGCAGTCCAACGTACAGCAGGAACTCCGCCATCGAAGTGACCTTCACCGCCTCGGATACCGGCGGCGCTGGCCTCGATGAGACGAAGCTCTACTACAAGTTTGGCCAGTCGGGAACCTGGACCGACAGCGAGCTTTCCGCGAGCGCTTCGTCCGGCTCATTCGACTTCACGGCGGCGCATGGCCAGGGCACGTACTGCTTCCAGACGAAAGCCCAGGACAACGCCGGAAACGTGGAGGCGGGCCCCTCGGGCGATGGCAACGATGCGACCATTTATGATGCGACCGCGCCTTCCTCGGGGTGCAGCAGTCCAACGTACAGCAAGAACTCGGTTATCGAAGTGACGTTTACCGCCTCGGATACCGGCGGCAGTGGTCTCGATGAGACGAAGCTCTACTACAAGTTCGGCACGGGTAGTTGGACCGACAGCGAGCTTTCCGAGAGCGGTTCGTCCGGCTCATTCGACTTCACGGCGGCGCATGGTGAGGGCACGTATTACTTCCAGACAGTAGCGGAGGACACCGCTGGCAACGTGGAGGCTGACGCATCTGGCAACGGAGATAGCTCCACGGTGCTCGACACAACGCCACCGGAGTCTGTCGCAACCGCTCCGGGGCAGGTTGCCGAGGTGCCGTTCGATGTTGAGTTCACGGCGTCGGATGGTGGGTCCGGTATGGCACAGACACAGCTTCGCTATCGCTTCAACGGCGGCTCTTGGCAGAACTACGGGAGTGCACAGACAGGCAGCTCGGGCAGCTTCGAGTTCACTGCGCCCGATGGCGAGGGGACGTTCGACTTCTATACGGTCGCAACCGACAACGCCGGCAATGTTGAGGCGGCCCCCGCTGTGCCGGACTGCACGACTGTGTACATGGTCGGCGGTGCGCTTCAGATGTCGGTCTGGACGGACAGCAGCAGTTACGCGTTCGGGGACGATGTCGCTATCTCACTCGGATGCACCAATAGCGGGTCTGACGTAAACGCGGACGTTTACGTGGTGATGGTTTACAACTGGGGTGGAGACGGCGAGCGCTTCTGGTCGCCGGTTGGCTTCGGGGCTTGGACTGAGGGCATACTGCCCTGGCTGACCAGCTTCGAGCTCCCTCATGGGTTTAACGTCTCCATGCCGGCTTGGTCGCTGCCAGTTCCCAATGACGTGCCAAATCTCGCCCGAAGCGGCGATTACACGCTGCTGGCAGGGGCAACCGAGCCAGGGACGCTCGACGCTATCTCCAATATCGCGGCGGTGGAGTTCTCAATTGGGGGCGAGCCATTCATCACGCTATCGGCTCAGGCAGATTCCTATGCTCTCGGCGACACGCTAAACATCGGACTGCACATCTCAGCGCCTCATTATGACGTTGACGGCGACGTGTATCTCGCTCTGCTCGACCCCGAAGGGGCATTCTGGTCGCCCGTAGGCCCGGACTGGGCGTGGGCGCCGGGCCTTGAGGCGTTTCTGCCGTCTTTCACACTGCCTGCGGGCCTCGAATTGACGCTTGACGGCCTCTGGCAGATACCTGTAACAGGCGAGTCGCTGCCGTTCAACAGACATGGAGATTATATGCTGTTGGCGGGGATGACTGAGAGCGGGACGCTAACTCTTTGGTGCGACATTGGCGAGGACAGTTTTGTGATCGAGTGAGGAGCTTCGCCAAGTCGCTTCGGGGGCTGGGCATGCGTTGGAGCAAGGACGGATTCAAGCATTTGATGGCGATAAGGAGGGCATCAAAGAGGCACCGATTCGACCAACTCTGGGAGCAATACAAGAAGGCCGCATGAAGTTACCTCCAATCCGGGGTCAAACCCTCTGGCTTGTAGCGCTTGACGTTCACGGCAACATTGGGCCAGGCTCATGCTTTGAAACGAGGCGGATGATAATGGACAGATATTCAGGATATGAAAGGAAAGGACGATGAGAATATCGATAGACCTCTCCGAAGAAGAGGCAAATGCCCTTTCAGAGACAGCCCAGCGCCTTGGTGTTAGCCCCGAGGAGCTGGCTCGCACAACCATAACGGATGTGCTCAGCCATCCTGGGATGAGCTTTGAGGCCGCCAAAGAGTATGTACTGAAGAAGAATGAAGAGCTTTCCCGGCGCCTCGGTCAGGGGCCCAGGTAGAACCGCCAACTGGGGCGGCAATCCTGCTCGATTGTCCTTTAGCATCGATAAGAAAGGGCAGGCGCGGTGATCTGCCCCTACACGGCCCACCTGTTCATTCCGCCGTTGACCCTTCACGCCCTACGTGATTTGACCACTTGATCTTGCCTCAGTATCATCTGCCCTTTTAAGATGGCTCGGAGACAATAATGAAACAAGACATACTTGACCTTTCGCCACAGGAGCTGGACACGCTGCTTCTCGACTGGGGCGAGCCGCGATACAGGAGTCGACAAGTAGTCCAGTGGGTTTACTCGAGGCTATCGACGCAGTGCAGTCAAATGACTAACCTGCCGGCGGCTCTCCGCGAGCGACTCAGCGGAGAGTTCGAGATATGCAGGCCAAAGGTCGTCGAAACACTCAAATCGAAGACCGATGGCGCCTCGAAGCATCTGGTTCAGCTTCACGACGGGAACCTGGTTGAATCGGTTCTGATCCCGACCGAGAAGAGGCTAACGTTGTGTGTCTCCACACAGGTGGGGTGCAAGTTCGGGTGCAAGTTCTGCGCCAGCGGCGGAGGCGGCTTCACGAGGGATCTTTCCGCGGGGGAGATGCTCGCCCAGGTGCTTCTCGCGCAGAGAACTGTCCCGCAGAGCCGCATCACGCACGTTGTCCTGATGGGAATGGGCGAGCCGGCAGACAACTTGGACAACACCCTCAAGGCAATCAAGGCCATGAACAACGCCGCGGTATTCAACATCGGTTGGCGCAGAATTACCCTCTCGACGGTGGGGCTTCCCGACACCATCGGTAAGATCCTCGAGCAGGTCCCGCAGGTGGGTCTCGCCTTCTCGCTTCACGCTCCGGATGATGATCTCAGAGACAAGCTCGTCCCCGCAAACCGCACCTTCCCGGTGGCATCGATAGTCGAGGCGGCGAAAGCCTACTTCGAGGCAACTGGGCGGCTGCCGACGTTTGAATACATCCTGTTCGACGGGATCAACTCGGAGCCCGGGCACGCCAGATCGCTTGCGTCTCTGCTCAAGGCAGTCCGCTGCAAGGTCAACCTGATCCCCTTCAACAGGACACCTCTGTCAAAGTTTGCGGCGCCGACCGCGCATGAGGTGGAATTGTTTCTCCGGACACTTGAAAAGGCTGGTGTGAACGCTACTATTAGACATTCTAGGGGAAGCGACATCGCAGCCGCCTGTGGGCAACTCGCGAGGCGGAAGGCGGAAGGATGAAGGAACTGCCAGCGGAGAGCCTCCGCACGCATACCCTGCGCCTCCGGCGGAGGCGAGCTCGGAACGTGCGAGCCGACCAAGCTCGTTCGACAACGGAAGAAGCTGCCCGAGTGCCGTGGGCACCCAACTGCCAACTGAATCATCATGTTCGCTTTGAATAACATATCGCTGACGTTCGTTGGGCGAAAGATTCTGGACGACGTGTCGTGGCACGTTCGGGACGACGAGCGGGTGGGCATCGTCGGAGCAAACGGCTCCGGCAAGACCACGCTTCTCAAGGTTATCGCTGGCCTTCAGGAGCCAGACTCAGGCAACATCGAGGCCCCCAAGAACTGCCGGTTCGGCTACCTTCCCCAGCAGGTATATGAGGCGCTTACCCAGACTGTATGGGACGAGGCGATGCATGTGTTCGCTGACGTCATCGAGCTCAAGCATGAGATGGAGCATCTGGAGCATGAGATTGCCTCGAGAGGTGGTGCGATTGTGGACGGCGATCCGCTGCTTGACAGGTATAGCTTCTGCCAACACAGGTTCGAGCAGCTGGACGGATTTGAGGTCGAGGCGAAGGTGGGGGCAGTCTTGATGGGACTGGGCTTTGCGAAGGACGATTTCCCGAGAAGCTCCAGCGAGTTCAGCGGTGGATGGCAGATGCGGATAGCGCTAGCCAAACTGCTGCTGCAAAGGCCTGATGTCTTGCTTCTGGACGAGCCGACCAACTACCTCGACCTCGAGGCGCGTCAGTGGCTTGAGCAGTATCTCGTCGATTATGACGGCACCGTGGTGATTGTATCTCACGACAGGTATTTCCTCGATAAGATGGTAACGAGTCTTGTCGAGGTCGGTTTCGGCAAGCTCGCGCACTACAGGTGCAACTACACGGAATACGAGAAAGAAAGGGCGGAGCGTCACGAGCTGTTGCTCAAGCGCTACAAGCATCAGGAGGAGCATGTCGCACACGTTCAGACCTTCATCGATAGGTTTAGATACAAGGCGAGAAAGGCCAGCGCGGTCCAGAGCCGGATCAAGTATCTGGACAGGCTCACAAGGATTGAGATACCGCCCAAGTTAGGAACCTTCAGGTTTGACTTCCCGCAGCCCGAACGAGGCGGCAAGGATGTCGCGCGTCTGACCGGCGTCCAAAAATCTTACGGCGACAACACAGTTTTTGACGGCCTGGACCTGATGCTCCGGCGCCGCGAACGAGTCGCTGTGGTTGGCGTCAACGGCGCGGGCAAGACCACGCTTTTGAAGATAATCGCCGGCGCGGAGCCGATCGACAGTGGCGAGATAAAGCTCGGCTACAACATCAAGTTCGAGTATTTCTCGCAGGAGCACGAGACGGACCTATCGCTTGAGAGCACGGTGCTTGAGGAGATGGAGTCTGTTGCCCCGATCGAGATGGTTCCCCGATTGCGTGGCATTTTAGGCAACTTCCTCTTCTCTGGCGATGACGTTCTCAAAAAGGTGAAGGTCCTGAGCGGAGGCGAGAGGTCTCGCCTGGTTCTCGCCAAGATGATGTTTCGCCGCGCCAATTTCCTCGTTCTCGATGAGCCGACCAACCACCTCGACATCGCCGGCAAGCAGATATTCGAGGACGCGATTCAGAGGTTCGAGGGAACGGTTCTCATCGTCTCGCATGACCGCCGGCTGATGAACAACATGGCAACGCGAGTTCTCGAGGTGAGGGAAGGCCACGTAACTTCATATTTAGGGAACTACAACGATTACTTATACCGGGAAAGCCATCTCTCAGCAGAGGATGACATTGCGGACAGCGCAGCCAGCGGTCCGGACGGTTCGAGCGCAAAGGAGGTGAGAATCAGGATGGCGCCGCATCCGAAGAGTCGGGAGGGCAAGAAACTCAAGCAGCAGACCAACCTCGACAGGACGAGGCTATCGCAGGAGATTGAGCGCATCAAATCTCAGATTGAAGCCGTTGAAGAGGAGATCGAGGAGGCGGAGGCCCAGATCGAGAAGCTGGATGCACAGATTCCGCACTCTGAGACGGAGCGGACTGCGCCGAAGTTTCGAGACGCCAGGGTAAAGAGGCGTAAGCTCGGCAAGCAGCTGAAACGGCTGTATCACAGGTGGGAGAGTCTCTCAAAGGAGCAGAGCGACCTGAAGGAGGCGCTCGCCAAGCTGGGCGAGTAGGTAGGTGGAAGGCCGCAAAGGGTCGCTTCCTGATTCTACCGCATGGGCAAGGCACGAAAGCAGCGGAGGGGTTCGGGGACACGCTGCGGCTGTCCCCGATCACATCGTTGCGATTTGCATCGCCTCGAGAACCTGGGTGAGCTCTCTTTTCACGTCTTCCTGCCCCGGTTTGTTTATCTCACATAGAACCTTGGCCCAACCTCTCGACAACGAGATCTTCTTGCAGAACCCGACAAAGTCCTGGTTATACGGCAGCGCGCACTCTCCGTCCGGGCTGAACAGAGCCATTTCCACCATGCCCAACCATATCGGCCAGAACTCCTCGTGTTCGTATCCCTGCTCGTATTCCCGAATTAGGTCCATAAACAGCTCAGATCGAAGGAAGGCCTCAACAAAGCGTGAATAGCTAAGCAGACCAATGCGTAGGGTCTCACAGTGTTTCTGCAAGTGCTCTTTGTTCTGGGTATTGTGCTTCACGAGATCCCTCGCGACGGCTATGAGTTCTTCTATCTCTGGCTTCTGTTGTGCCCTTGACTTCGAGGAGTCGGAGAACCAGAGCAAGTCCAAATACCTGTATCCACCCCACAACTCAAGGGGGAAATCCCAATATATCATCCCCTGGTTTTCAGGTGACCATAACAGCTCCGTCTCTTCCTTCTTTTTCCCCTCGCCATCTGTCTTCACGGCTAGCAAAAGACGCCCTCCCTTCACTGTCTTCTCCATCTCAACACAGTGAACCAACGCTGGGCTCACAACAAAACCCTCTGTCAGATTCGGTGGCTTGCATTTCTCTCGAACCTCGATCAATCCCACACCAATGGCTCCCCTGGGAACTAGAAAGAAGATATTCCGATCTGTGTATTCCCGGTTCTTCTTAAAGCACTCCCTATAAAGCTTGCTGATGACTTTCAACATAAGTGGCTTGTTATCGCAGTAAGCCACTAACGAGTCAGAAAGAAGAAATCCCGTTACGTCAGGCTCGGCACCTATCACGCACTCGCAGACATCATAGAAGTCGTTGAGGACGCGTTTTCCTTCCTCTAGGCTTTCCCCAACCATGTTGCTAAAACCAAGGAGATCGACGTAGGCAACAGCCTTCTCATCGTTCCTCTGATTCATGATTTCTCTAACCCCATATCTAAGTGAACATTGTCTCACGCGGCGGTGAGCAGCTTCCTCAGCGACAGCAGCACGAACTTGAGCATATCTAGGATAGTATCGCCCTCGATATAACGCGCGCGGACGACAGCGGCGAACGGCGAGATGACCGAGACCGCGCGGGGGTGCTGCGCGAATATGAGCGAGATGTCCTCCCCACGGAGTGCGCTTTGCTCGCGGAACTCGAAATAGAGCGAGGCGCCTCGCCGGCTGACGACGTTAAGGCCGATCTGTTTGGCGACAAGCTTGAGACGAGCGAGCATAAGCAGGTTTCCCACTTCTTTGGGCATTGGCCCGAAGCGGTCGAGCATCTCGCTGGCGGTCTCGTCGATTGTTACCTCATCCTTTGCGCCTATGAGTTTGCGGTACATGTAGAGCCGCTGGTCGCAGTCGGTGATGTAGTGGTCAGGGATCAGAGCGTTGATAGGGAGATTGAACGTTGGCTCGGGGAGTCTCGCAGCGGTTGGCTCGCCCTTCATCTCGCGGACGGCGTCCTTCAGAAGGTCGCAGTATAGGTAGAAACCTACGACGTTCACGTGGCCATGCTGTTCGGGTCCAAGCAGGTTGCCTGAGCCCCTTATCTGGAGGTCGTAATTCGCGATCCGGAATCCAGAGCCGAGCTGGGTAAGCTCGTTGACAACTGCCAGCCGTTTCCGGGCGTCCGGCGTAAGCGTCTTCACGTTTGGTATCATCAAGTAGGCATAGGCCTGATGCTTATACCGCCCGACTCGGCCGCGGAGCTGATACAGCTGTGCGAGCCCAAACCTGTCCGCTCGGTTGATGATGATCGTGTTGACTAAGGGGATATCCAGGCCCGACTCGATAATCGCAGTGCAGAGCAGAACGTCGAACTCGTTACGAACAAACCTCACCATCACCTCCTCAAGCTGCCCCTCGTCCATCTGGCCGTGCGCTACCACTATCCGCGCCTCTGGCACGAGCCGCTTGAGCATGTGCGCCATCGCGTTAATACTCTTCACGCGGTTGTGGACGAAGTAAACCTGGCCTCCCCGGCTGATCTCCCTGATTATCGCCCCACGAATCAGTTCCTTGTCAAAACGGGCGATTCTGGTCTTGATAGCGAGCCGGTCCTCCGGCGGCGTGTCGATTATGCTAATGTCCCGAAGGTCCGAAAGCGCCATGTGCAACGTCCGAGGGATCGGCGTCGCTGTCATCGTGAGCACGTCAATCTGTTTTCTCTTCTGCTTGATCTTCTCCTTATGGCGAACCCCAAATCGATGCTCCTCGTCAATGACGAGAAGTCCCAAGTCGTTGAACTCGACATCTTTGGAAAGGAGGCGGTGCGTGCCGATCACGATCTGCACTGTCCCGTCTTTCAGACCCTTCAGAACATCCTTCTGTTCAGCACGCGTCCTGAACCGC
>DATLAJ010000127.1 GCA_035527515.1 bacterium | reverse complement strand
GATGCTGGCGATAGGCATTCGGATACCTGGGACAATGTCGGCCAGCGAGAGGTCGATTTACTCAACTCGACTGGGCTACAGCCACACCACTTCCTGGTTGACATAGGCTGCGGCTGCGGCAGGCTGGCGCATGCTCTGGGTGACTACCTGGCAGAAGCAGGCAAGTATCTCGGATTTGACATCGTTGAAGAGACGCTTGAAGTAGGCAGGTCGGTCTCTGACCCGTCGTATGAGTTCAGGCTCATCCCCGACTTCACAATCGATGTCCCTGACAACACAGCGGACTTCGTGATGTTCGCGTCGGTGTTGACGCATCTGATAGACTACGAATGCTATCGCTATCTGCTGGAGGCCAAGCGCATAATCAAGCTCGATGGCAAAATAGTCGTGTCGTTCGCACGCTGGGATAGCGCTTACTGGTGGGAGTTTGAGTCGCTCGTCCAGCATGGCGCTGATCCCACCCTAGCGATATACATCAACATGATGACCCACGAGATGCTGAAAGCGTGGGCAAAGCACCTTGAGCTCAACGTATCATTCATGGGCCCTGAGCACATAGGGCAGGATGTAGCGATATTCACACATCCATAACGAGGTGAAGACAAGATGGAGGCTAAGACAATCTGGAGCAAGGCAATTTATGGCATTGCCGTCGAGGACTTGCACGATCTTAACTGGCCAGCTCCATGACCGACATTGCGAAGGTCGAAGAGAAGTGGTCTGGCGTTGACTGGCAGGCTCACTATCGCACCGGTTGGTGCACCTTTCCGGGCCTGATGGAGCGGGTGTTCGAGCGGCTGTGCGGTTCGCCAGTGGGCGACCAGCGCGAGATGTTGCAGCACCTAGTAGGGTCTCAATTGGCCAGCGGCAACGTCCATCATGCCGGGCGCGTGCAGATACTGGAGTTGGGGTGCGGCCAACTGCCTCTCTCTGGACATATCCAGCTGCCAGACCTGACGGAGGGTTTGCTGGATGCCACTTGCATGGATATCTCTCAGGCATGTCTGGACAGCGCCAGCAAAGCGTTCACGGACCTGCATCTGGAGCGCCAGGATTTGAACCATCTTGACCTGGGCGGTAGAAGATTCGACCTGTGTATAGTTGCGCATTTTGCGCACCATATAGAAAATCTGGGGCATCTTTTTACAGTGATAGCCAAAGCTCTTGCGCCCACTGGCCTGCTTTATATGAATGACTATATCGGGCCGAGGTGGCTCCATTTTGACAAGAGCGACCTCGATTTAGGGAGGGAGTATTTGCTCCAAATCCCCGAAGAACAGCGGCGGAAGGTTGACGGAACTATCAAGACGTATCCCTTCGCTGGCAGCACCAAGGAGGCTTTGGCACAGACTGACCCGTCCGAGGCCTGCCGTTCGGACGAGATAGTGCCTGTCATGTTGCGGTCGTTTCGGCCAGCAAGCATGTTTGGTTACGGCACACTTTTGTACATGGTGTTGCAGGGCATAGCCCAGAATTTCCCGGACAACGAAGACTCGCGGAGTGTGCTGGATTGGCTGTGGGATGAGGAGTGCCGGCTCCTGCTTTCAGGGGAATTATCACCGTGGTTACTGGCTACGATAGGCCGGGTGGTATGAGTTGAGTCGCATCTAGCGCTCGGAGATGGTAAGAGGACGGCCCCTCGCGGCAGCGTGAGGGGCCGCATCACATTCGATTTCGATGGGGAGCGCATGGGGATGGCTAGGGTATTCGTTCTTGGGACGTATCTGCCCAAGTTCCAACCGTCAGCAAAGGTAACAGTTGCCTCGGACGTCAGGACGGAGCAGATAGTCTCGGCACTCGTTAGGGCTGGCCACGAGGTTCGGCTCTGCTCGGCAACTCACTACGGGCGAACAAGAGGACGGCGCTACCTGCGATTGAGAAGCGCTCAGGCTCCACAGTATTACGAGATGAACTATTTTCTATCTGACCAGTTGGATGACCTGAAGCGTCTTGCGGGCGATTTCAAGCCCGATTGCGTCGTGGGAGTGTCGCAGTGGCCGTCGCTGATTGGTGCATCGCTTGGTCTTGGTCTGCCGCTTTGGTGCGATCTTTGGGGTGGAGCGATGTCCGAGGCGCAGGCCAAGGCATACGTCTATAAGGATAATTCCTTCATAAACCACTTCTGGGGAATGGAGCGACCGGTTCTTCTGCGAGCGGACGTCTTCTCCACGTGCAGCACGTTTCAGGAGCATTTCTTAGTCGGAGAGCTGGCGGTCATGGGCCGTCTCAATCGGGCGAGCTTCGGCTACAAGTTCGCCCACACAATACCGCCGGGCATATCAGAGGAGCATTTAGAAACGCCTCGTGGTCGAGCGTTGCGAGGCAAGGTCGCCAGCGCCGATGATTTCGTGATTCTGTGGACTGGTGGTTACAATACGTGGACCGATATTGGGACGCTGTTTGCGGGTCTTGAAGAGGTATTCAGAGCTCATAAGAAGGCGAGATTCGTCTCCTTTGGGGGCTGCATTCAGGGACATGATGATCTGACATACGCGCGGTTCTGCCGTCTTGTCGAGGGCTCGAGGTTCCGTAAGAACTACGTGCTGCTTGGTTGGCGAAGCCGGAGGGATGTCCTGCGAGCGTACAGGGAGAGCGACATCGGGATCAACATCGACAGATACCACTACGAGTTGGTCTTTGGGACGCGCACGAGGCTCGTCTCGATGATAGCCTACGGCCTCCCCGTGATAACGACGACGGGGTGCGAGCTGAGCTACATCATTAAGGAGAACGGTTTAGGCCTTACGTTCGAGATAGGCTGTCCTGGCGATTTGGCCGATGCCCTACTGAATTACGCAAGGGGTCTGCCGGCCTCTCGCGAGCGCTATTCCAAGCTTGCGCTTGAACATTTCAGAGAGCATTACACATTCGGCAAGACGTGCGAGCCGTTGTTGAAATGGGTCGAGAGGCCTCGCAGGTCGCCTGACGCTGAGCAGAGCAAGAGGCCTGTCCTGGTCGTTGATGCGGCGAGTCAGCAGGGGAATCTGGCACCTGACCGGGGGCTGTTCACAATGGCGACTGAGAAGTTGGCGAAGAACGACGACAAGGCAGCCAGGAGCCTTCTTCAGGCGCTAATAACGATATGTCCAAAGCACATCATGGCCCATTATCACCTGGGGTCGCTTCTGATTCGAGAGGGCGATTTCAAGGGAGCGCTCGATCTCCTCCGGAAGGTGAGGGCGATTGCCAAGAGGGGAGATAAGTGTGGTGGGTCGGCCCTTCTTGGCGGTATAAGCTTCCATCTCGGGGAGTGCCGATTCAGGATGAGGCAGAAGGGTCTTGCGGCCAGGGAGTTTAGGAGATGTCTTGAGCTCATTCCTGATCACAGAAAGGCTCGCAAGTGGCTTGAAAAGCTCGGTGCATAGGGAACCAGTTGACGGTTATCCGTTGGACGTTGGCCGTGGGCAGTTGTCCTCGGCAGGAAATAATAGGCTTCAGTCGCCCTATGGCCGGTTCTTGTCCTCGACCGTTTCCGTGAAGCGTCGCTCAAATGCACTTGCCAGCAGGAGACTAAGCAGGAACGCCAGCGAGGCGAGGAACGCCGCCCCGGCGATGCAGAGATTCAGCCCGAACCTTGCGAACTTACTGGCGAGAAGCTTCCTGTTGAGCTGACGCGTTGAGCCGTCCGGCATTAGGTATATGACCTTCTTGGCACGCGCGCCAAGCGCAACGAGATCGACGTTCAGGAACCCTATCTCTGGCCTTCCACCACATAAGACCAGCGCGGTTTGGTAGCGTCTCTCCCGCAGCTGCCGGGCCAGTCGCGACGGCATCGTACAGCCGCAGAACCTGTCTCTGGCGGGATACGTAATGGTATGGATTCCCTGCTCGGCGGGCACTGTCCTCTCGTAACCAGGCATGGTTAGGACGTCTATCTCGACGGCCTTCAGCGATTTGCGAGCGTAGTCAATTGCGCGCAGAAGCAGCGGCCCTGCGGACCTGATGATGAGGACTCGTGCGCCGATAGGGGATGGCCCTGGACTGGGTATATCATCGCCACGGGGGCTGCTTGCGGGCGGGTATATGTCGTCGTAAGGCTGGATGAGGCTCGCGATATGTTCGGTTGAGTCGCGGCGTGCGGCCATTATTCCTTTTCTTGATCTAAGAAGTTTTAGCAGGGCCGCTATTGCGGCAAGTCGAGCATTTAGAAGTGTCCCTGGCCTGCCCTCGTCGAGCGCGTGCACGCTCTCCCTGAACTGGTGACGAAGGATTGCTGCGAAGTTCCCTCGCAAAATGGCGCCGGGCAGGTCTCTCGCGATGACGAAGAGCTCGTTTCTCGCGAGAAGGAACTTGCGTCTTATGCTGAAGATGCCGGCAGTTGCCGTGCCGGTATGATACACGACGGCGGCTGGAGCGTAGATGCAGTTCCAGCCTGCAAGCTGCATGCGAAATCCGAGGTCGATGTCCTCGTAAAACATGAAGATGTGCTCCGAAAGCGGGCCGACATCATCGAGCGCCCGGCGGCGATATAGGGCCGCGCAAGCCGATGCCGAGAAGACGAGGCGAGTCGCCTCGAAGGCGCCAATAGCCGTCGCGCCGGAGCCGATATTCCCGCCAAATCCCTCTCGGCAAAAGAAATCGCCGGCCGCGTAGATCGTATCTCTGGCGTGGTCCCAGAGTATCTTGGACGAGGCAGACCCGGCGGAGGGATGCGCCTCGAGCGCCTCCACAAGGGATTTCAGCCAGTTGGGCGTTACCTCTGTGTCATTGTTCAGAAATGCAACGTCTTCGCTGTCTGTGGCGTGGATGCCGGCGTTTATGGCCGCGCTGAAGCCCAGGTTTCGCCGAAGCAGGACCAGACGGACCTGGGGGTAGTTGGCCTTGACGAAGGCGATGGAGTCGTCGGTTGAGCCGTCGTCAACGACTACGGTCTCAAAATCGGCAAACGTCTGCCTCGAAAGGCTCTTCAGGCATCTTTCGAGCAACTTCCTGCCGTTATAGTTCGGAACTATGACCGCCACTCTTGGCATGGAATACCTCGTTGGCACGAATGCCGATTGACGCGCCCCACAGGCGCGATTTACGCTTGCGTGTCAGTCTAGCTGACTTGGCTATCGTGGGTCGAAGAGCTACGTCGGCTGAAACATACAGATTCATCATACCTCAGTGGGTGGCACGTTGTCAGTCGGCAAGTTCTCGTCAAGGTTTGCGCTCGTTATCGCCTCGATCGCCGCGCTGCACATCTTGGGTCTCTACTATGGAAGGCTCAATGCATACTTAATGTTCTGTCTGACCGTGCTGTTTGCGGCGTCCACTTCGTTGGCGTTTGTGCTCGGGCGGAGGGGGCGTGAACCACTCTCCGCCGGGTCCGTCCAACCCGGAAACGAGCTTTTCTGGAGAGCAGCGACGTGCGGATTCGTAGCACTGGCAATTGGGGCGTTTACGGGCTGCCCGATGTTTCTGGGACATCGATCGCTTGCGCTGGGTCTGCTTGCTCTCGTCGTTGCGGCGTGCTGGCTGACGTTCAGGCGAGCGCTCTCTTTCGCAAGCGTCCTGGTCTTCATATCATTACTCTGCCAAGCCTCGATATCGCTCCAGGCTCCACTTGACCCCAAGCACACCGACATGTTGCCGCTGATTAAGCTTGCGTGCAGACGGTTTCTTTCTGGGACTAACCCATATTCGCACTATCTTATGCCCTGGGACCTGCCGCTGACATATCTGCCGGCGACGTGGCTGGCATTTCTGCCGGCGTACGTGCTTCTGATAGACCCACGGTTCGTAACGGTGCTGCTTTGCTGCTCGGCTATATTGCTGGTTTTTGGCGCTTTCCGGCTTCCAGACCTCGACCCGAATGCCGGCAAAGCGAAGTTGCTGCTCGCCCTGGTCCTATTCTCTAGCGTCACCCTGCGCTTCAGCGCCATCACGCCGGGGGCAGTTTTTTGGTTTCTGTTGTCGCTTTTCATTGTTTTTGTCGCCAGCGAGAGGCACATCGCGGCCGCTCTGACAATGGGTCTCTGCGTCGCCTCACGGCAACAGGCAGTTCTCTTGTTACCTTTTTACGCTATTTTCCTTTTCAGGCGGATGGATGCCAGAGCGGGCTGGCGGTGCCTTTTGCTGGCAATTGCCGTCCCTATCTCCCTCTGTTTGCCCTTCGTGATCGACTCGCCTCATCAGTTCCTCGATGGCATCTACGGGCGTTTCGCGCCATTTGCAGTCGAGAAGTGGATCAACGAGCGTGCCTGGGAGAAGTCGTTGTCGTTCGCTCCGTTCTTCTTTCAGCATGGTCTAGAATTTCTTCTCAAACCGATTATCGCCGGGACGCAATTGCTCATCCTGGCACTGGCGGTCAGGCGATTGCGGGAGCTTGCGGACCTGATAGATTTCATGGGCCTGTCGCTTCTTTCGTTTCTGCTGTTCTCGCCGATTATCTGGCCCTACATGTTCACGCCGCTTCTCATTCTCCTGCTTGGTTCGTTTCTGCTCAGGAGCCGGGACGGCGTGTTAGCACGCTCCTCTGATACGGAATCTCTGGATGGACGAGCTCGCCGCGACTGAAGAGCGGCTTCTGATCGACCCACACCGATGGTGCGACCGCCACCAGGTCCTTGTGGGCGCCTCTTGCGCCGTAGCCGATTCCCAGCGTCAAAGCGCCAAAGACCCTCTCGTTCTCAAGGATGGAGTTGCCGAGTTTTGCGGCGGGATTGAGGCCGAACGAGAAGTGCATGACCTCTCGCGCACCTCTGCGAGCGTTGTCTGCCAGCCATTTTCTTAGCCGATTGCCCGCAGGGCTATCTTCCACTTTCACCACGCGACCACGCCGCACATCGATGCTGAACGGCTCTGCGAGTGGGCAGTCTTGCTCGGACGGGAATACCGCACCATCGATCCTGAGGCGCCCATTGATTGTCGCCCTGAGTCCGCTGAATGACACCTGTCCTGCGAGCGACGACAGCGTGCCCGGCCGCATGCACAGTCCGGAGGGTTCGTCGAAAAAGGAGTTCAGATACCGCCTGAATACCGGCAGCTGGAGCAGCTCCCTTGACCAGGGCCGGCCCAGCGACGCCCACAGCGCAAAGGAGCGGTCTGAGAGTATCTCGATGCGCGTCGAGCGGCGCATGAGGGCGAGCAGTCGTTGGGCGAGCGCCCGGACCTCAGCGCTGTTGACCGAGAGCATGAGTCTCTCAAACTCACCAGATTCAAGCCCAGAGAGGCAAAAGACCCTGGCGCCTCGCCTCAGAGCTTCTTTCGTGGCCCTGCTGTAGTAGGTGGAACTGCGGGCTAGGTCGAGGATGACGTTCGCTGACCGCATCTTCCTGGCGGCCTCTTCCGGGGGCTCCACATAGAAACCTAGGCGCTCCGGCAGAAGGGCAGATTCGGCCTGATGCCCTAGCTCGTGTGCTCTTCTTTCAACCTGCTGGGCAAGTCCCGTGGGCGGGTAGTCGCTCGCAAGGATCAGCAGGCTTTCGCCCTTCCTGAGCGACAGCACCTCCCCGAGCAGGCAATCAATCGCTGCGGTGATGTGATTCATGTATCAGCAGAGATGGTCTCAGGAGAGTTCTGCCAAGACCTCCTCAAGAATATGAAGTCCATGCTCTAGCTCAGCGTCCGAGATCACTAACGGTGGCGCGATTACCAGCGATCTCATACCGGTTTTGGCGAGGAAAAGGCCCCGGTCGAGAGCGACTTCAGCCAGATGGTCGCGCAGGGCCAAGCACGCAGGGTCGGAGGCGGGTCGGTCCTCTAGCGAGAGCGACCACAACACGCCCTTGCCTGACACATGTTCTACAAGCGAGTGTGATTGCTCGATTCTGTCGAGCTCTCGCTGGAGGTGCGCCTCGATCCTCTTCGCGGCGGCTGTCAACATGCTCTCGCTCTGCTTTAGGATGGCGCGTGCCACCGCGCAGGCTATCCTCTGGCTGCGAGAAGGCCCGGCAAGGGCGCCTAAATCGAAATCGAGAACGGACTTGAGCACGATTGTGGCCCCGAAGGCGAAACCATTTGCCGATGGTTCTCCCAGGCACAGGATGTCCGGCTCAAAATCCCACTGGTCCGACGCCAGAACAGTGCCCAGCACCCCGCAGCCGAGACGGGTTTCATCGACGATCAGCAGAATGCCGTTCTGGCGGCACAGTCTGCTGATAGCGGGTAGGAAGCCGTCGGGAAGCACGAGAACCGAATCCGAGAATGCCACGGGCGGCACAACCACGGCTGCTATCTCATAAGGGTGCGCTACACATTTGAAGATGAAGTCTTGGAGGTGCGCTACGAACGTTTCAGTGCTGTTAATGGGCGAGTTAGGAGTCCCAGGGAAGGGCAGATACATGCCACCGCACGGGTCTGTCCCGATCCCCCGTGTGGGCATAGGCTGCCTGCCATAGCTCAGGTGCTGGGAGTCTCGCCCGTGGGACCCACCAGTAACATAGATGAGGTGCTTCCGGGATGTGTGTTCTATGGCCACCCGGCGGGCGGCGTCAAGTGCATGGTCGGAGGAAGGGAAGAAGAGCACTGTCCTGTCGTAGAACAGTGGCTTGAAGTTCGCCAGAATCTCCCCGAGCCGCCCGCAGACATCGTGCTCGAGCTCGCAGCCTGAGGTGCTGGGCACATTCGTCTCTACTGCCTCAAGAACCGCAGACCGGACGATGTTGTTTCCATAGCCCAAAGGGATGCCCAACGCCGAGGCGGAGAAGTTTATGAGCTCACGACCGGACGAGTCAGTAAACCAGCATCCGTGGCCTCGTTCGACCAGCAGCTCATTTTGGGACTTGTCGTTCGTCTGCATAGCGAGGAACATAACTACGCAGCAGACACCTGTCAAGGAGGCGAACGGAAAGCATCTGACCTCTGGGTTACAGGTAACGTGATTGTCTTACGGTCTGTCCCGGCGGAAAACAACCATTCTGCCCATGTAGTATCAGACCTGGTGGAGGTAGAATCAGCCGCTATGACCTCTGCCGCAAGCTCAGAGGCCGAGCGTGGATAGCACGGCGAGCGTCCCGTTGTCGCCAACCGGCACGGCAGCACGAGGCGATGTTGTGAACCGAAGAGGGTTCTGGGGCATAATGTGCTCCCGATAGTAGGGGCACAGACCATCCACGTATTGCGGCCAAAGCTCATCCTTCTGCCTCTCTAGGGCCCTTATCCTCTCAATGGCGTCCGAATCGTCCGTGTGCATGTTACCCTCCTCCCCGGCTAAACACTCGTGCTACGTACGTACTACGTAGAGTAGTATTGGTCTGTCCCCATCTCGGCGGTAGGCCCTCTCGTTCCTCAACTCCGATATGGACGCAGATTCTGTCTCGATATGTCCCGATGCGTTTGATCAGATCCGGCAATGCTTCGGCGGCCAGAGCAATCTCGTGCGCATCCATACCACGAACGACGATATCCGCCGCCCAGCCGTGTAGATGATCGCTGTTTATAGCCCCGCAGAGCATCTTGTTATGGTCAGAGCATCGATAGCCTGAGGTCACAATGATCGGCTTGCCGCCAATGTTCGCCCTCAAGCTCTCCAGCGCTGTTATTAGACGGCTATCAAGCTTCACCAGTGCGCAGCAAGGACATTGAAACTCCCGTAGGTTGAAATGCTCCGAGACCTGAAGGTCGTTTATGCGACAGCTACTACTCTGCGTAGCACGCTGCGACCCGTTCTCTGTAGTAGAACTACTACGAAGGATGAAAGCACGAGCAGTCATTCCTTCACACCATACTTGTTAATGATTGTGCCAATCCCGTACGGCGCGGTGGAATAGACACCTTGTCTGGTGTGTGTCCGCACAATCGTTTTCCCCACGGCGAGCGGAAACTTAGTCTGGTCTAGAACCGCCCGTTGGTGACTTGCCGAGTTGGGCGAGGACGGCAGCGTGTCGCCACGTGTGCCATCACCCTGAGCGGTGAGATGTGCCTTCGTTGTGAGCAGGCTTACAGGGGCCAATGGGTTGCTTACGTCAAGAAGATCGCACTCCAAGTAAGCCCCTGCACCAACACCGGTCGACTTGGCAAAGAAGTCTACACTGGCAATGACAGTCGGCACCTCAACGATGTATTCTTCTGAAGTGTAATCCGCCACAATCGGCAAAGTTGAGCCATCGTTATCTCGCACCTTCTCGAAGGGCTGAGGAAGAGGTGCAGGATTCATTATCGCTGTGTAGGGATACAGCGGCACAGGGTCGCCAACATCACCGTTCACAAACTCAAATGGCCATGCTGCCCCACCCATGACATCGATCTTTCCATCGGGTCGGCCCCTTCCTGCCAGCTTTGCAAAGTGGCCAAAACTCTTGCCAGCCATAATCCCCCCATCTGCACCAGCAAAATAGGTCGCCCCGCTGTCATAGCCAGACCCATAAGCTCCTAGCATCAGCACCTTACATGTCCATGCGCTCTGGCCATCCCACCAATGGCTTACCAGAACACCAAGCATCTTGTTTACGGTGTTGTAGGAGCTGTAATCGCACCCGCCAGCCGAGGTCTGTTCCGTCCACTTGTCGTTGATGGGCTCGCCGGCGCCATCGAAAGCGAAATACCCAAACACCCAATCAGGGACTACCGGCTCTACATTTCCATCTCCGTCTCCATCTGTAATAGGCTCGGTGGGGTCTCCAAGCTTGCCGTAGTTCTTGATGTCCACCTGCAAGCCACCCACGGTCTCGCCACGCCCGAAGCCGATGCGCACTTTCCAATCACCAGGCTTCCAAGGATCGGTGCGCAACCCCCATGTGCCAGCTGTGCTCGCCAAGAAGTACTCACCAGCTACGTAGTTGGTGTCCGGCTGGTAAATGTTCGGCGGGCAGACAATTGTGCAGCGATTGTTAGTCGCGTTTACAGCTTTGACAATGCCTTTAGCATTGACCTTGCTGTCGTCCGATATATCAGTCTTACGGGCTACGCTACTGCTGTCGAGATAGACTGACATACCAGTGCCAACGTCCGAGGCGCAGTCATAATCGTAGCCGTCGCCAGGGTCAGGGGGTTCTGGTTTATACGCTGAGCTACAACAGATCAGGAAGATTGTGCCTGCATCATCAATCTGCTTACAACATTGTTGAACCCAATGCTCCGGGTCAATAAAACCTGCCGAAATAACCGCCTCGCCCTCCGTTGTGGCCGAGATATTGAACACGTCGCCCGCAACGCCAGGCGTGAGGCCGCCCGGAGCCGCACCACCGTGGTCAGCTGTCTTCCACTGGTAGTTGTTCTTGACTACACACCACGTCGCATCAATCACCTCGTCAACAATACCGATTGCTGGCATCGTGCTGGCGCTATCGGCCTTCGCCTCGTCAACCGTCTCAGCGTCTGACTTGAGATAAACGAACTCAGCCTCTGCAACGCCGGCCTCATGTTTATAGTTACCCGTCCCGGGGCCAGGACCAGGCTCTGGACCAGGGCCGGGGCCGGGGGTGGGACCAGCTGTATTCTTGGTTGCTGTGCCAATCGATATTTGAACTTTGCTGGAGCTTAGGGCAATACCAAGTGACTGGTCCCACTCGTCGGGCGTCTTGTTGCGGGTCTGGGTCAAACGGCCGGCTGCTGTGCTCAGATAGACCTGTTGGCCGTATGTAAGCTCGCTATAGGAGGTTGTTTTGTTGCTGAAATCCAGCATCCCCGAGCTCCGCACCGTACAATAGGTATCGTCGAGAATCGCCTCTACGAAACCGATCGCGGGGACCAACGAATCGTCATCCGCATCGGCTTTGCTGACCGTGCTCGGCGAGCTTATGCAGACGGCATCCCCGGAGACTACCCCGGCCTCGTATTGATACTTGGCCGCGTCGCCCGAACCACCGGAGCCGGGATCGCCAGAATGGTAGGGGACCTCGATCAGCGTGTTCACAATGTCATCACCCGATATGTCCGCGCCGTCCCGAAGAAACACGATCGCTATGCTCTTGCTCGCGGGGACCGCTGGCGGATCGGAACAGAGCGCCCTCGAGGACGCCTCGTCCCCCTCTGAGTAGGTGACTTGGCCGGACGAGTCAACAGTGATTCTAATGGCCTTTGTGTAGCCCGGATTGTCAAAAGTTGCAGATGAGAAATCCTGCGTTCCGCCGTTGTATTCGACGAGCTTGCCGGCGATCTCTGCGTTGCCTTTGGCGATGGTGACAGCCTGTGACTGAGGCGATGTGGCGCTCACCCAGAACTGCCTCGCGACCTTGTGGACGTGCTCGATCGGGTCGCGATACTGCTCCAGCATGTGCTTGTTGTTGGCTGTGCCGCGGCCCCAGTATGACCAGGTAAGGTTATCCGAGGCGTCGCTCGCGCAGTGGAGAGCGTTGCCGTTGAGTGGGTTTACATAGACGCAACCAGAGCCGGGTGCGGTGTTTGTGAACGACACGGTGTAGCTGCCGTGGACTTCTCCTGTGCACGAGATGGAATACTCCGCGTCAGGGACCTCGTTCAGTGAGTAAGTGTAGCTGCCCGGAGTGATCGAGTGTTGCTCTTCCTCGATCTCTGCCGGTTCGGTTCTCTCGTCCACGAAATCGATGAATTCGGGGCTGTCTGGGTATGCCATTGCTTATATTCTCCTTATCGATGAACTGGAGTGATGTGCCGCTGTCAAGATTGTGCCTTTATGAAGTGGCTCTCGAAGTAGTCCCGCGTTTCGGGAGACATGATGAATGCATGGGTATAGAACTTGAAATCCGCACCAGGCATGGCGCCCAGACTCCCTCTCGATGCGCCCGTGGTCTCTCGGCCCGACATTCTCGATCCGGTCAGTGATGCCCTGACGGGAGTTAGCGACAGCGTCAGGACGACCGGGCCCGCAGTAACAGCACCCTCTGGGACCGCCAGCTTGAGCACAACCTGCTCCGGACTGTTCGTGACTAATGGCCCGAGGTGGATGTCCGAATCGGAGGAGACCTCGTCCCACTCCTCATCGCCAGCCTTCTTGAAAAGTAAGTAACCGTTCTCGATGAGCTCCTTGCCCTGACCGTTCGTCACCGGAGACTCGGCTCGGAGCAAGGCGTCATCGAGGTCAAGGTCGATGGAGCTGTCCTTGCCCCAGATCAGGCTGAGTGGGACCTCAGACGGCGCCCCGCGTGCATACCACGGGAACGACACAACGTTCAAAGGACCTGCGCCGCCCTGGGTGAATAGCGAGAACGAGGGCCACTTCAAAGACCCCCACGAGTGCATCGTGAAGTAATAAGTCTCATCGAGCTCGTAACCATACCTGTCCGCGGCCGAGACACGAACCCCAATCCGTTCGCCGTCCGCAAAGAACTCTCTCGGAAGATAGAATATCGTCGTGCGCTGCCTAAACCGACCGGTCAGCGTTCTACCAGTCAACGATGCCCCAGTGTGCGCGATCCTGGGCATGATCTGCGCCTGAAACCTACGCCCCGCCGGGCCGCTCTGGACGATGCCACCCTTGATGATGACGTCGAACCGGCCAGTGCCCGGATCGACAGAAAACGCCAGCGAATCGGCACGAAGCGCCCCGAAGTGCAGCTCATCGTTATAGTCATCATCAACGATGTCGAGGCGTATCAGGCTGCCTGAAACGTCCGCCGCTCCCTTTGGTGGGCAAACGCAGACGAGATGTGGACAGAATTGGCTTTCGTCAGTCATCCGGTCGCTATCCTGTTAAGAGAGCTCAGAGTGGGCAACGTTCGTGAAGTAAAGCCTCAGCGAGATGGGCCCGGTCGCGTTCACCTGGTCGTTGTTCTTAACCTTGACATAGAGCCTCTCCGCAGGCGTCGTGTCGCTGTTGAACGCGAGCCGGCCACCGGCGTAGAACTCGTCGTCAAGCAGCTTCTGGTCAACGTTCGCTGCTTGATACACCTCGTTGATGCTGCCCTGGGCACCATCCTCCTTGTCCAAGATGTGCAGGTCAAAATCAGTGCTGCCACACGCCGCCTCAACCTGGAGCAGCCGAACGTGCCCGAAACCGTCGAGTATCGTCTCCACGGAACCCGTTCCACCCGCTGCGACGCTTGTAAGTGTCTCCGTCTGCCTGTAAACTGTCTTTTCCATTTGTCTCCCTCCTCTGCGGGATGCCCGCTCGATTGTTGTTATAGGTCGTTGTTGCGTATGTTGAGGAACCTGATCCCACCCGCACCCCATGAGCCTCGCGGCTCGAATCCCGGGCAGTCGAGGCGGGCGCACCAGTGTCCCTTGTAAAAGGCCTTCTTCAGCTTGCACGCGAATGGCCCCTGCTGCCTGCACCCAGCGAGCGCGAATGAGGGCCCCCGACCACGCACATCTGCCCGCAAAAGGTGTCCAGGGCCTCTGAAGCTCGCGCCAGGCTCATACCGGGACCACCTCGACCCCCCGGGCGCGCCACCCGTGCCCTGGCCATCGCAGTGCGGAAACAACGATGAAAAGCGCCCGTCAGTGCCTACCGCGCCGCAGAAGCCATCTCGCCGGCCGCAGGATGTGCCCGTCCAGCTGCGGCAGACGGGGACCGAGTTGGCGCAGGTAACGTAGTGCCCGCTGTCGTCTTTGACGGTCGTCCCATCGACAAAGGTTACCCCATCGTCGGACGTGTATCTCATGAGCGCCTCGACCGTGATTGGCTCGACGCCGTCCGGGCCCTCGCGATGGCCCAGCACGACGGTAACCGGGATGAAGGCGAAGTAGCGAGCCCGCTCGAGGGCTACCTCATAGACCCCAGTCGGCCCACCAGCACCGCCAAAGCGGAATGAGAAGGTCGAGATAAGAGCGCCGTCAGGGAGATCAGGCGCGAGTATTATGTGCCCATCTGGCGCCGCGGGCCATTGCGGAATGTAGCCGTCGAATGCTATCTCGGGCTCGAAGGTGCATTCCTCGCCGTTGCACGCAAGCCTTATCCACATCTCGTCGTAAATCCTCTTGTGGCCGCCACCGCCGGTCGTCTCTGTGTGGAAAGCCACTCGGCCCACTAAAGTGTAAACGAGAAGCTTCTCGCGGCCAGCCTGCACGACACGAGGCGCTCGGTATTCCGTCCGCTCGAGGTGCGTTGGCCAGGTCGGTGCGGTCTCATCATAAGTAGCTTTCAGGTCATCGCTCAGAATCACCTTGCCCTCTTCAGACCACATCTCGCCATCAGCAGAGCCGTTGACTACAATACTAGCCTGAAACTGATCATCCCCACTCGATAACGTCATCCATTGCACCGAGCCGATATGCTGTGAGTTGCCGTGAACGGGAACGCCGGTCGAGCAGGAGAGATCGGCCACTGCAACGCCTGTAGCCCCTTCTGTGGCGTACATCTGCTTCAGCATTGCTTCGGAGGGCATGGTGGGTATCATCACGGCAGGGGTCCCCTTTCGGAGTCTTATCGAGCTGTTGGATGCGACCCAAACACGCGACACCCGGAAGCTGTCCTGCGATGGTTTTGCCATATCATCGAGCGTCTCTTGAGACTGCCCCAGCCAGATGCATCGCCCGTGCGACGCCGCGTGCGGCGAGAGCTCGAAGGGTGGGTCTGGACGGGGCTCGCAATAGGCATGAAACTCAGGGCTGAAGGGTAGGAAAGAGGCCGGCGCCTCGCACGTTCCATAAGTGTTCTTGCACGCCCCATAAGCCGCGTAGATGGACTGGCCGGCCGCAGGCCAGTCGCCCGTGGCAAGTGCCCTGCAAGTCCTAACGGAGTGCTGGCATGGGTCGTCGGAAGGGTCGGCGAGGCAGGGATACTCCCCGAATGTGTAGGGACACGAGGCGAAGTTCCGCCAGTCTCTACACGTTTCATAGGTGTTCTCACAGGTGCCTCCCGGAGTCGCCTCGCACGGTTTCTCGCCGTTCGTATTGCGGCATTTGGCGTGCGCTTTGCACAGACCTTGTCCCCAGATGAGGTGACACCCGAACGCCTCCTTGTGGCCCGGAAACTTGGGGTCGTGGGGGACCGCGAAGAGCTTTGGCCGACTCCCATTTTCAAGCACTAGGAGCCTACCAAGCCAGCCGTTGTATGGCGGCTCGAACTCACCACTATCCAGGCATAGTCGGAACATAACAACCGGTTCCGCATCTTCTTGCACTATCATGCCACCCTTGACCGGAAGCCCACCAGCAACCTTTGTCGCACCCTCGACGCCCGGGCGCTCAAAGATGACCACGCGCTCGCCTTCGGGCGCTGAGCCATCAACTAGCTCCCCGTCCGACGTTACGAAAACGCGGTCGGAGACTCTAGCCACCACCCTTGATGCGACATGCCGTGGGTCGCCGAATCGTCCTGATTGGGGCATTGTCAGAACCTCACCTTAAGCCGAGTCGTCGAGAGACCTTTACCGTCCGGCTTGGACGAAGAGACAACATGACACTCCTTGACCACGCCGGGAACCGATGGCCGTGCCGGCAGCTCGCTGCCGCAGTCTGCTGGCGCAAGAAGGGGCGTTCCCGCCGGGACTAGCAGCTCGCCCGGGACCTCGTAGGTGTCCTCCACGCCGGCCCTGCTAACGTTCTCGTATGCCCTGGCCGCAACCTGGTCTGCGTTATCCCAATCGACCAGGTTGCCATCTGATCGCTTGAGCCTGGGCTCAGGTGTTGTCTCTCCCTCAGCCTCGCCAACCTGAGAGAAGACGCGCATTCTCCTCAGAACGATTGGATGGGACGGGACGCTCGACGCCGGGAGATTGTGCGACTCGGTGCTGCTCCTCAGCGTCCCGCCCACAAGCCTCAACAGGTGCGTCGTCCTGCGGTAGGTGTTCGCATCAACCTGCTCGTGCCGAACGATCTCCTGGTCAACGATGCACTCGGGGTCCACCCCGTCCGGAGCCGCTGCCTTGCCATCGTAGTCAGGGGTGCTCCCACCCTTTCCGATGAGACTCGTCCTGATCACCGAATCGGACGGGATGTCCGTCGGCAGCTTTGCGTCTGCGAGCTTGCGCCATCTCAAGGTGCAATCAGCGCAGCCAGACGTGTAGTAACATGTCTTGTCATTTGCCCCCATCCGACCCGGGCAATTGCGTCGCGAGCCGGTGTATTCAGGGCAGGTCGCAAGCCTTCCGAACTCGTCGCAGGGAAGGCCAAGCCGACACCTCCCCGATGCCCCATCAAAATGGTCGCACACGTTCTGCCCAAGCGAACATCCACCTCCTTGCGGTGAGCCGGGCGATGTCTGTGTCAGCCAAAAATCACACTCCGCCGTGTCGCTGAAGACGGCCGCTCGCTTTTCGGTAACCTGCTCGTTCAAGGTGCCCAGGGCAGCGTCATAAGAGAACCGGCGTATCTGGTATTCAACCGGGTCAAGCCACACGCAAACCAAACCGCTGTCCTCGTCCGAGTCCGAACCAGAACCTCGCACCCAAGCCTTGCCTGAGACCACCGTGTAGCTGGCCAGCTCCCTGGGTGTCTCAACATCCCAGCTCGTCCGTTCATAGATGTGGAGCGTCTCCTCGCATCTGACCATCTGACCGTGCTCCGCGTCCACGCTCGGCCTGGGCTGATACCAGCCGCAG
>DATLAJ010000126.1 GCA_035527515.1 bacterium | reverse complement strand
AAGGAAATAGCCGATAACTACAATCTGTATTCGGACGCTTTGTTTTTTCTCTCAATCGAATATGCGCTTTTGTCGCCTTTAGGAGGCCCTGGGGTTTTCGGGATGAGTATTTACTTTGGGACGGCAAGCTACGTCTTCAGTAAAATGGCCTGGCGGCTTAGAGTTGACAACAGTTGGGATCTCTGGTAACCTTCAAAAGGTCTTATCTTAGGGTTTACGGTCCTTCCAATTGCCTGTATTATGTGGCGCTAGGGATGCAATAGGACTGAGTATTTAAGGAAAAGGGGAGACGCGCGTTGGCTTGGTTTTGGGAACTTCTGATTGATCGGCAGGGCAAACGAACAATGGAATTGATTGATAAGCTGGCCTCCAGCCGCTGGCGCTTCTTCTTTACGGTGGCTAATGTTATTCTGGTGGCACTCTTATGCATCTTTTTCATTGTTGACGCATACGTCACAACCTCCTCCCCATATTTCAGGCTTCCGCTTTTGAAACGAATTATGCGTATATTGCCACTGGCGGTCATGCCGTGTGGGCTTATTGTATTGAGTGGCATTATAATGCCGATTACATACCTCATCTCCCTTAAGAGGATCGGTGAAAAGCTGCGAGATATGGGTGCTAATGAAGTATCGCGCGAGCTTACCCAACATGGGTCATGAATGCTCTCTATTTGCTGTCCAACAAAAGTGAGAAGCCGCACTTGGGGAACCACAGCAACGCGATCAGCAACCAGGCGGGCGACACCTACTACCTAATGAAGGACCGCCTCGGCTCGATCATCAACATCCTCGACGAAAACGAGACCCTCAAGACGACCTACAGCTACGACGCGTTCGGCGACCCGACCGCGACCTATCACAGCGGCCAGGTCGATTGCATGTATCGGTTCACAGGCCGAGTGTTCGACGACGCGATGGGCAACTACTTCTACCGTGCTCGCTACTACAACCAATCGCTTGGCCGCTTCTTCTCCCGCGACCCCATCTTCTCCCTCCAGTCCCTCTACGCCTACTGTAATAACTCCCCCGCAAACTTCACCGACCCGAGTGGGACGTTCTCTGTACCCGACCCTAACCCGGCCGGAGGGGGAGGAGACACGGGCGGAGGTGATGCTAGTTCGGGCTCAACCAGTGACTGGTCATGGACTTTCCATCTGCCAAGAGCAAGCGCTGGCGATCCTCCAGCATGGCAGTCCAGTATTGATTATGACTCAGATGGTGATTCTGGAGATGGTTTTGACTGGTTGATGTTTATGGAGCTAATGGATGTATATGGCTTCTGGTGAGTGGCACTCGAGTATAGGTCCTGGATGGACCCTAATTACAAAGACAGAGATAAAGACGATTACTATGGTGACGAGATAGATTTGTTTGACGATGAGGGCAACCAGATCGACGAAGAGCCGCCAATAGACGACAACGATGACGATCCACCAAGCGGTGATCCACCCGAGGGGGAAGAAAACGAGATGAGATGGGTGGGGTCGGGACCAGGATGGGAATGAGCACGATGCGTGTCAGAGAGCTGGTGTGAGAGCCTTGCGTAACGTCATGTTCTGCTCACATGGGGACACGAGGAGGCCACTAGAGTCCCTGTGTATAGGCAGGAATCGACATCTTGGCAGCCCTTCGGTTGGCTCTCGAGAGCAGTCGAGGGGTCATCGGCTAATTCGGGTATTCTGTGGGTCAGTTGCTGTCGCATTCTGCATTCTAGCTTCAGGCTGTCAAGAGAACAATGCGCAGTTTCACTACTCGGACGGGAAACGGTGGGAGGCAGAGCATGAATATGGCAAAGCTATAGCAAGCTATTCACGGGCAATAGCAGTGGAGCCAGAGTATTTCCAGGCCTATCTCAAGAGGGCTTATGTCTATCTAGAAATGGGAATGTCGGAGCAGGCCGTTGCCGATTGCAGCAATGCGATCCGCCTGAGACCTGCTAGTTTCTCGGGCTACCTACTTCGAGGGGCGGCATACAGACAGTCCGGTGAATTTCACAAAGCAATTGCGGACTATGACAGGGCGGTAGAGCTCAATCCAAGGTATGCTAAAGCATACTACAACCGTGGTAACTCATACGTGGAATTGGGCCTCACAAACCTAGCCATTGAGAACTACACCAGGGCTTTATCGGTAGATCCGAAGCACGCGAGTGCGTATTGCAATCGAGGGATATGCTTCAAAACGTTGGGACAACATGATAGAGCTCTTAGCGACTTCGAACGGGCACTCGCGCTGGATCATGATGACGCTAAATCCTATTACAACCGCGGCTGCGCCCTGAAAGAAGTAGGGCGATATGCCGAGGCGTTATCCGACTGCGATAGAGCAATAGCGTTGGTGCCTGACTATGCTATAGCTCACCTTCTAAGGGGGAGGGTCCTGGAAGAATTGGGCCGATTAAGTGAGGCCATTGACAGCTACGAGAGATTCGTGGACAATGCGGACCTCACTGAAAGATGCGAAGTCGAATATGCCCAAGCAGACATCACGAGACTTGAGGGGATGCTAGAGAACGTCGCTTCAGCCGACGCTTCGGGAGATTAGGAATGTACTGATTTCCCCTTGCTGTTTGTGGTCTTTATTGACATTCGACGCCTGTGCGCGCGTAACCGAGAAAGACGAATACAACGTTGGGGAAACGGACTACACCTACGATGCCGAGGGGCAGCTGACCGAGGCGTCGTATCCGGCGGGTAATACCGACGCGTTCAGCTACGACGACAACGGCAACAGGACGCAGTGGGCGCGGAGCTCGGACGCAACTATCTCCTACATCTACAACGCCGCCGACCAGCTCACGCAGTCAACCGAGGGCACGATAGGCACGTCCTATTCGCACGATGATAATGGAAACCTTACAGGGCAGACAACCAGCGGTGTCACTAAGACATTCGCCTACGATCCGTTCGATCGCATGACCTCGGTCTCAGAAGGCGGAAACACCCTCCAATCAATGACCTACGGCCCCGACGGCAAGCGACTCAGCTTGACAGACGCCTCGGGCACGCGTAAGTTCTTCTACGACGGTAACGACGTCATTCAGGAATACGACTCGAGCTGGTCAACGGTGAATAAAGAATACACTCATGGGCCGTGGGTTGACGAGCCGCTCTCCATGACGGATAAAACAAAGACGCAGGCGGGAGATACGCACTACCTCATGAAGGACCGGCTCGGCTCCATAATCAACATCATGGATAGCAACGAGAACCTCAAAACGACGTATTCGTATGATGCCTTCGGCCAGCCCACCGCGACGTATCACTCTGGCCATGTTGACTGCATGTATCGCTTCACGGGCCGGGTCTATGACGAGGCGATGGGCAACTACTTCTACCGGGCGAGGTATTACAATCAATCCCTGGGTCGCTTCTTCAGCCGCGACCCCGTCTTCTCCCTCGGCAGCCTCTACGCCTACTGCCACAACTCCCCCACCAACTTCACCGATCCCTTTGGCCTGATTGCCGGGGCGTCAATTGGATTGGATGCAGAATCATGCGCCAGGCCGTGTGGCCCTGGCGT
Organism: bacterium; assembly: GCA_035527515.1. Classification (NCBI taxonomy): domain Bacteria; species bacterium. The sequence goes on along the minus strand of DATLAJ010000126.1, from coordinate 43,790 downwards.
GCGACCTCCATGCTGGGATCCGATATGGGCTTTCATGACTAAGAAAGCGACTAAGAAGGAAGACGGAAGCATAAAGGTCAAGGATAGCGAGGAGGGCAACGAGGAGCGAGACTGGGACGAGGAGAAGGACGGAGACGAGGAGATGCCGCTCTACGACGAGAATGGAGATGTGATCGGATATGTGGGTAAGGATGGCAAGGGTAAATGCGGGAGTGCTGAAGACGTTGCAAAGGGCTTCGCCCTTGCAGCAAAGAACGACACTGAAATAGGGGAGAAGGTGTGGGCCTACGTTGGAGCGGCCGTCTGGACCATCAAATCGGTTTGGGACCTTTTCTTCTAGCAATGACGCCTCCGGGTAGGTTGGTTAGGCTGGGTCTCCTTCGCCTCGCTTGCGCGAGGACTCGTTTGCAGGTCCGGAAGAATAGACATTTCACGGTCAGAAGACTATCACCCTGATCGATGGAAAGAAGAGCTTGGCTCCGATTGAACTGTTGCTTCGCCCGGTGAAGACCATAGGAGAAGCCCACGACATGCCTGAATCTGCATCATCTGGGCGGGTAGTCTTGAAGTTCGTTATGGGCACCGCTTTGTTGGGTATCCTCCTCGTAGTGTTTCTTTTGACGCAGCCGCGTCAAGGGCCCGTCACTGTGTCAGAGCTCGCGATCATTCCGGGGAGGAGGGAGGCACTTTATGTGAAGCTCCGCCCAGCCAAAGACTCGATGGGCTTCCCCAGATTCACAAACGGGTCGGTACGGGGATTCTCATGGGACCCCGAAGGTAACGTGAAGCGAAAACGGCTGTGCGACATCTTCACTTCTGGTCAGAGGCAGTTGCCTACGTTTGTCATGACAGCGCCAAATGGCCCGTACTGCTTTACCACATTCAACGGCGGCCACGAAGCCATGACTTCCTTATGGCAACTCGATCCCATGACTATGCAATGCTGCGAGTTAATTCAAGGCGCGCCGGATAAGAGACTGTTTTGCTTCGATCGCTACAACATCTTAGACGGTCGTCTTGCTGCAATATCGATTGACATTGCTCCGGATTCTTCGGACCAATCGAAGCATGTATTAGTTTCGGTCGGAACGGCTGAAACGGAGTTGGCACCTGACGGTGTGCGTCACGTCAGAGACGGGATGTTCTTGCTCAAGGACCGCCAAATGGTCTGGGCGGGCGTTGACATTGAGAGACCAAACGCCCCGGGAGTGCTTTGTCAGGATGGCAGGGCCATAGCTGATGGGGTTGTGAAGCTGCTAGGTATCACGGCTGATGCTAGGAGGGTGTTCTTTTCGAGACAGAACCTTGCCCAAGTGGGAAGCGCGCCTGCTCTTTGGTCATACGACGTAGCGACAGGAGAGTTGAGAATGCTAGTGGACTGGGTTGGTGACCAGTTCAAAGCCGGCATTGCGTCGGGCAACATAGGCTTCCTCGAAACAGAAGGTCAATCTCAGAAAGACGGCCTCCCGGGCACAACGAAGATGGTGGTCGGCGCGAGGGTCTTCAGTATCAGCGGTGAGCTGCTTGAGAGAGTAGTTCTGCCGAAACCGACATCGCTCAGGGTCTCAGCCTGGGATGTGGACCTTATGGAGATGGTCTATTACGATTCTACCTCGCGTGAGATTGTGATCCAAAGGCTCGGCGGGGAGGTCATTGCCAGCTTTACACCGTGATTCAGAATGGCAAGCGCCTCAGCTTGACGGACGCCTCGGGCACGCGTAAGTTCTTCTACGATAGAAACGACGTCATTCAGAAGTATAACTCGGACTGGTCAACGGTGAATAAAGAATACACGCACGGGCCGTGGGTTGATGAGCCTCTCTCCATGACGGATAAGACCGCCAAGCAGGCGGGCGGCGACACTAAGGCGTTCAACTATGATCCCTTCGACCGGATGAGCTCCGTGTTTTGGTCCTCGCTCTCCGGTCGGCTTAGTTGGGGCCTACTGAGGCGATTCGTCGCTGGGCTCGCGGGCTGATGCGAGCCAGGGCTCAGCGCTACTTAAAACCACTTTTTCCTGAAGAAATAGATTACCATCCCTAACGCAACGATGCCCATCGCAATCAGAACCGCGAAATAGCCAAAACCCCACTCGAGCTCCGGCATGAATTTGAAATTCATCCCATAGACTCCTGCGATGAAAGTCAGCGGGATGAATATCGTTGCGATGATGGTCAGTACCTTCATCACTTCATTCATCCTGTTGCTGATTGTCGAAAGATACGTGTCAAGCATCCCTGTGAGGGTGTCCCTAAAGGACTCAACGGTATCGATGATCTGGATGATATGATCGTGGGCATCTCTCAAGAACAGGTTTGTGGATTCCTGAACAAGTGAGCTTTCGAGCCTTTGAAGGCCACCGATCACCTCTCTCAATGGCCAAATGCATCGCCTGATGAACATGATCTCGCTCTTAGACCGCCAGATGCCTTGAAGCGTCTCCCTTGAGGGCTCGCTCAGAATCTGCTCTTCCAGTTTCTCGATATCGTCCCCCATGCGCTCCAGAATCGTGAAGTAATGATCAACAACGGCGTCAATTAGGCAATAAGCAAGGTAATCGGCGCCCTTGTGCCTGATGCGTGCGTTAGCGCCGCGTATCCTATCTCGGATGCTTTTGAATACGTCTCCTTCACGTTCCTGAAACGACAGAACGAAGCCCGAGCCAAGTACGATGCTAATCTGCTCAGCGATCACCTGGTCTGTCGCCTCGTCGAGATAGAGCATCTTGAGGACCACAAAGACGTAGGATTCGAACTCCTCGACCTTGGGACGTTGGTGGATGTTGACGATATCCTCGACTGTCAGTGAGTGGAGGCCAAATTGCTGAGCAACCTGTTGGACGATCTCGGGCCTGTGAATCCCATCGATGTTGATCCAGCTTACGGTCAGATTCTCCGAAAGCCGGAAGCCCCTCTCGATGTCATCTACTTCTCTTTCCTGGAATTGCGACTCGTCATATTTGAAGAGCGTGATTCTGACCTTCTCTTCTTTTCTTATCTCTCCCGTGTAAACAGGTGTGCCCGGAGGCAAGCCGACCGTTCTGGATGATTTTCTGAATCGCTTCAGCATTAGGATTCTCCTTTCAGAGAAGATATTTCCGTTTGCCACGTCTCTTCAGACCGCATAGCAATCAAACCGACGTCACCATGCCAGGCGCTTATCCCGCACCAAAGTCCCTGTGCAATATCCGATTATTGGCGCATTCCCGCTTCTTATTCCAGTGTTTTTAAGCCGTTGATTCTCACAAAGGAATACACCCCTCATGACCTTCAGCCGGACAAAGCGATGGGAGCAGCTTGGGCAAGCGCCATTGCTGGACAGAATCAGATGCGGACTTTAGATTGGGACGAGGCCGATGCGACATTATTGGCAAGAACTCAGTGGCTTCCCCCTCAGACCCTGCGGTCCGAGCCCCTCTTAGGTGCCTGTTGACTCGTAGCGGGCGAGACCTGCTTTCCAGACGCGCGAGGCGATAAGCACAAAAACTAGTGCGACGAGGGGCGCAATGCTTGCCATCGTCAGGAACTCACCACGGTCCAAGAGGACCGTTGCGGGATAGAACGCCACGAATGCGAAGGGGATGAGCCACGTCAAGAAGAGGCGGATGCCAAGCGGGTAGATCGTCAATGGGAATCGCGAGAAGTCGCTAATCGGAAACAGGGGATTGAAGAAGCCCGTTCGGTCCATTACCCAGAATGAGAACGAGGCGAATATCGTGAATACCGAGGCGTAGATTGCGACCGCACTCATGCAGAGCAAGGCAATCATCAGCTGTCGAGAGAGTGAGATGTCGAGCGAGAGTTGTGCTGAGGCGTAGATGACGATGCCTAAACCTTTTGCGACTATGATTATGTCCTTGAAATTGAACCCCTCGGCAGCCAGTTGTAGGTAGATTGGCACAGGCCGGGTGAGCTTCTGGTCGAGCTTTCCCTCGACGATGTAGTGCGACGGCACGCGATAGAGGAAGGTGAAGAACATGGCGAACACGCCGAAGTTGAGCTCGCCTAATCCATAGATCAGCAGGAGCTCATAGAACGACCAGCCCAGAAGCGTTGGAATTCTAGAGCAGATCGCGTAAAGAAGCGAGATGTTCATCACGCCGAACGCTATCGTGGACACCGTGCTTATGAAAAAATCGAACCGATACGCCATCGACATCTTCGCACGCTGCGCAATGAATGAGGCCACGATACTGATGATGTGGGGAAGGTTCTTCACATGTATTGCCGCCTCTTAACTCAGAAAGTGACCTTTGATATACATGTCTTTCATCCGCCCTGGATGGTCAGGCGCCTTGTGCCGATCAAGTAAAGAACATGTCCAGCAATGAGCATCCCAATCAGCCATAGCGTCCCCGTCATAAGAGCTGGAATTATCTCCTCGCTCGAGATGCGCCCGAGGTAGATTTGGATCGGCAGGAAATAGATGTATCTGAACGGCGAATGGAGCAGGATTGCGGCGATTCTCTCAGGGAAGAAATCAAGCGGGATCAGAAGCCCGGCGAGCAGACGGACAGTCATGTCAACTGTCCATGAGAGCTCGACATTGTACTCGACGAAGAAGGCGGCGACGCCGACCAACAGGTCTATTGAGAATGCCATCAGGTAGCCAATTGCGACGCTTGCGGCAAAGAAAGCCCAGGTGCGGAGGTTTTTCGGTGCTGAGACGTCGAGAAAGACTGCGCTGAATACAACGAGTGGGACAGATATGAAGAGGGCTCGACCCAGTGACCTGCCCAGGCCCTGCCAGAAGACTAACGACGGGTAGTAGATGGGTCTCATCAGGTCCAGCGCGATATCGCCAGATCGAACCCGGTTTCCGATAAGCCGGTCTGTCTGCGTCTTGAAGGCTGACCTGAGCATCCAGGCTATGCCCATGTAAGTGATCGCCTGGGCGACAGTGTATCCCGCGACCATCTCGCTGTTCGCAAAGATGGCAGAATACAGGCAGTAATTGGCGAGCATGATGACCGGGTAAGCGGACAGGTCCATCAGTGGCTTCAGGCGGAAGGCAAGGGTCTCCAGGATGCCGACCTTGATGAGCGACCCGGCGAGGCTACGCATCAATCCGCTCCTTACCATCGTATATCCGCCGCACGATATCGGAGAGATCGGGGCCTTTTAGTACGATGTCTTTGACCGAGAACCTCGACAAGAGCGTCCTGACGAGGTCGCTCGGAGCGATTGCCTCGACCTCAAAGCTCAGCCCAACCTGCTCGGGTGTTATCTGTTCAAGTTCAAGCGGTTTGCCCTCAAACAGATGGGAGACAGTATAGGTCGAGACCTGGCCATGGAAGTCAATGACTGCCCTTCTCGTCTTGCCCATCTTCCCTTTGATATCTCTTATTAGGCCATCGAAGATTATGCCGCCCTTGTCAATTATGATGATCCTCTCGCACAGGTCCTCGATGTCCGCCAGATCGTGCGTCGTGAGCAGAACAGTCTTGCCTCGCGCCGAAGCGAAGTGGCGGATAGCATCCCGCACTCTGAACTTGGCCGAGACATCGAGGCCAATCGTCGGCTCGTCGAGGAACAGAATCGGTGGGTCGTGGATCATGGACGCAGCGAAGTCGCATCGCATCCGCTCGCCGAGGCTGAGCTTCCTTGTGGGCTTAGTGAGCAGCGGCGCCAGGTCCAAAAGCGATGTCAGCTCCTCGAGGCGCCTATCGTAATCGGACTTACTCACTCGATAGATCTTTCGCAGGAGGTTGAGGGTCTCGATAACGGCGATATCCCAATAAAGCTGCGTCCGCTGACCGAAGATCACGCCGATGTTGCGCGCGTGCCTCTTCCGCTGCTCCCACGGCACAAGGCCGTTAATCACGGCGCTACCTGAAGTGGGGCGCAGTATGCCGGTGAGCATCTTGATCGTCGTTGATTTGCCGGCGCCGTTTGCGCCGATGTAGCCGACGATCTCGCCCCTTCCGACCTCGAACGACACCGAGTTTACAGCTACCGTCCGCGAATACTGGCGATTCACGAGGTCCAGAGCAGCACCCAGCAGCCCCTGGCGCCTCGCGAACGTCCGATAAGCCTTCGTCAGATTCTCAACAACTATCGATTCTGTCACATCGATACAAGGGTTCCCGAGGCACAGCAGTTATTCAACCAGATCCAGCCGGCGGAATTGGTCGGCAAGCGCTGACACGCATGGGTGCCCACGGCACTCGGATAGCTGCTTCAATCTGCGAACGAACTGGGTCGGCTCGCACCGAAACGGAGCTCGCCTTCACAGCCGAAGCGACGGCGGACGCGGCGCCTCGGCCCAGGGCTTTGGTGTGGCCACGCCAGCCTCGGCCCAGGGCATGGGAGCGGAGGCTCTCCGCCAGATTGTCGCTTACTGTAATTCAACTCCTCCGCTAACGGAGGTGCTCGCCGCCACCGTTCCGCCGTTGGACAGACCATCAGCCTCAAAATAGTTGTAATTGAAGCGCCCTATCGAGAAGTTCGGCATCCAAAGGCCGAATAGTCCCGATGACGCCGGCAACTGGCCTAGGATGCTCGCCGGAATCTGCGCCTCGCCATCGTCCTCGAATACGCACGAGCACGTAGTAACGGTCTTCGGCATCATAGTGGTCATGTCGATGTCGTATGCGCTGATAGTAACGTAAACCTGCCCAGACCCGGCGCCGTTCCAACGGACACCGAAGTCTTGACTCCTATCGATGGCAGGAGTTGCGTCCAGCTGTGGCTGATACAGGTCTAAAATGTTTGGCGCAATGACCGAGACATCGAAACTTCCTACGTCTGGCCCGCCGTAGCCCGTGAAAGCGTAGGTATTGCCTCCGGCGTAGTCACTTTCCTGGAGCTCGCGTCCCGGCTGGTATAGCACGTAACCCATTTCAGCATACTTCTGAAGCTCGATGTTCCCCTGCGGGCTCCCCTGCATGTCGATCTTCTCTCCGGCGTCCAACCATCTCATACCTTCCGTGCAGCTTCCCCAATCAGTTGTGGCCACCTCGCAGCCCTCAACCAGGGGCAGTCTAGAGATTCTGCTCGTGCTAACGGTTTCCAGAAAGACTCCGGAAGCAGAGACATCTGTGGTCCACTCGTGAGTGAAAGAACTGTCGAAGGACTTCTCGCGTGCGACAGTCAATCCGCCGCTTGAGCCCTCTGAGGCGCCTTGCTCGTTCACTGTGAATGATGCAAAAGAGATATCCCCAATGAATCGCGGCGTCCACGGCTCGGCGAATGCGGCTGCGAAGAGGTAATTGCCGGCCACGTTCAGTGGGAAATCGCCGACCGCGTAGTTCCCGAGCACTGCTGGCCCGAAGCTGAATCCCTGCGGCAAAGTCAGGTCCCGAAAGAGCGGGGTGAGGTCAGTCAACCAGCTCGGTATTTCGTAGATCGCACCGGTGGGCGCCACGATCGCGAAGTGGACGTCCACGTTGATAGTCGGTCCGTAGTTATCGGCCTCGACCCAGAGATCGACACTGTCTTGGCCCATAATCCCGGAGGAGGAGCTCGTGGTTATCGATAGGGATGGGTCTTGCGCAAACGCCCCGCCCGCGATGAGGCAGAGCGCCGCTACTGTGAGGAGGAATCTAGCGAGTTTGTTGTCCATTTTCGTCTCCTTTGAGAATCAGTGGATATTAAAAGCTAAAGAGATTTCTCGATATGTTACGTCAACGAGAGCCAGCATGTCAACCCGCTGTGGCCCCCAAGAGATGTTCGCCTCGGGTCTTCTGGCCTTGCATCAAGCACAGGGACAGGCGACATGAGAAGTCTTCGATAGGAGATTGAAGCGTGTCTGCCAGACGGACTACATGCCCAATACCTTCGGTAGATTCTCCAGCATATCTTCTGTCATAGCTTCCAGGTCGTATTCAGGGTCCCAGCCCCACTCTTCCCTGGCCGCAGAATCGTCGAGCGATCTCGGCCAAGAGTCGGCGATATCCTGCCTGAAGTCGGGCTCATAGCTCACCTTGAAGTCGGGCTTGTATTGCCTGATCGACTCGGCCAGCTCGCCTGCGCTGAAACTCATCGCAGTTACGTTGAAGTCCGAATGGTGTTTGAGTCTGCCCAGGTCTGCCTCGGCCAAATCCATGATTGATTTGAGCGCATCGGGCATATACATCATTGGCAAGACGGTATCCTGTTTCACGAAGCAGGTGTAAGGCTTACCCTCCGCCGCGGCGCGATACATCTCGACCGTGTAGTCAGTCGTGCCACCGCCCGGGGGCGTCTTGTAGCTGATGATGCCGGGATACCTCAGCCCACGAATATCGAGGCCGTATTTGTAGAAGTGATAGTCGCAGAGAAGCTCTCCATGGACCTTTGAGATACCATACATCGTCTTCGGCTTGAGAATGGTCTCATTGGGCGTGTTATCACGAGGCGTTTCGGGCCCAAACACGGCTATTGAGCTTGGGATCATCACTCTTTCGAGCTTCAGCTCGCGCCCTATCTCGAGCACGTTGACGAGTCCGCCGTTGTTGACGCGATAGGCCAACATCGGGTTCTGCTCGCCGGTGGCGGAGAGAATCGCCGCCATCAGATATATTGTGTCTATCCGATATTTCTGGACCATGGCCTTCAGCTCGTCGTAGTTGAGGACGTTACTGAACTCAAAAGGGCCCGAGTTGAGCAGCTCTTCGCTGGGTTTCGTCTTGCGGCCGATGGCGACCACGTTGTCGTTACCAAACTTCTCTCTCAGCGCCATAGTCAGCTCAGAGCCGATCTGACCGACAGCACCGATAACCATGATTCGCTCCATCACTTCCTCCATAACACGTTGTCTACTTCATATTAGCCACAAACAGTCCCCACACTGAGAGGTTGTGGGGATCATGTACTTTTGGGCAGCAGTATTCTGATTCGCTTTGGGGTTGTCAACATCGATTCCTCAAGGAGTTTTCGTAACATCATGCCTTGGTGCGGCTGCAAACGTGGTGGCGGGCTGAGTTTGAGGGATTCTGGCGCCAGAAACTTCTGCAATGTGGGCCGGATGCGGGGACTGTTCGAGAGTGATGCTTCAATGCCCTAGAAGGGCATCATGTGGGTAGCCGTGAGTACAACCCACGGATCTTTTAATAGACCCCGAAGGCGTCGGGCAATCTGCGAGAGATTGTCCGACGCCTTCGGGGTGAGGGTCGTGTTCCCGCACGAGTACCCCGCGTTTCACACGGGGCTACCCACGTGGCCCCCTTTCAGGGGACTTCTGCCCCTCCGACCTGACGTCAAGCCCGATTCCACTGTCTTCTGGCACAAAACCAAGCCCCACAGCCAACAACACAACAGATTGGCAGCCGCTTTTGGGGAAACTCCTGCGATTCCATCACGGGGCGAGCTGCGCCTCCAGCTGCGAACCTGTCCAGCATGGTCATGGCGACGGCGGAGCCGACAACCTAACTAGCCACGGTCCTAAAGCCTCCACTCACTAGGCCATTGGTTAAAACTACTGTGGTCTCTTCTGGCGTGTCGCAGCCCGCTTCTAAACAGGAGCGCGATGGCGACGCCAAAGGCCAGGCCCCCCATGTGTGCGAACCATGCGACGCCGCCGGCGCTGGGCGAGGCGAGACTGATCACACCCATCACCAGGTTCAGGCCGACAAAGAAGCCGATGAGTGCCCAGGCGGGGAGATATACAACGGTAATGAAAATAAATATCCAGACGAGCGTCTTGACTTTGGCGTGTGGATATAACACGAGATAAGCACCTAGGACGGAGGCGACCGCTCCGCTTGCGCCGATCATTGGGACATTAGAGGTGGGATTGAAGAGAAGGTGTGTGAACGTGGCCAGAAGTCCGCCGGTGACGTAGAAGATTAGGTAGAAGACATGCCCCATCACATCTTCCACGTTGTCCCCATATATCCAGAGGTAGAGCATGTTGCCGGCGATGTGGATTATGCCGGCGTGCATGAACATGGAGAGAAAGAGGGTTAGAATTGGAGAGACAGCTGCGACTGCCTCGGCAGGATGAAGTAATGCGACCGGCCTGAAACCGAAGTTGAGCACGCTATGGCCCGGCCCCTCCGTGATGTCCATGTAGGTCTGCCCGAGGAACATGGCCGCGTTTGCGGCGATAATTGCTACCGTGACGTATGGGAAGGAGTCGGTCGGGTTGACGTCCTTGTATGGGATGATCATTCCCGAATCGCCCCATTGTCAAGCACCACAGATGCTTCGCTGGCAGCCAGTGCAGGCACTCGGCATGCGGAGCGCAGACTCGCATTGCTCGGCCGATAGTTCATAACGTCTTTAGAAGATGTGGTATTTGACGATGAGTCCCGCGACGACAATGCTGACCATGCTCATTAGTTTGATGAGTATGTTGAGACTTGGGCCTGCGGTATCCTTGAACGGGTCACCAACGGTGTCGCCGATGATTGTGGCCTTGTGTATGTCGGAGCCTTTGCCACCAAGGTGGCCCTCTTCGACGAATTTCTTGGCGTTATCCCACGAGCCACCGGCGTTGGCCATGAAAATGGCTATGGCAAAGCCTGAGCACAAGGCACCGGCCAGAAGGCCCATAACGCCCGGGACGCCGAGCACAAGACCAACCGCTATCGGGGCTATGATGGCCATCAAGGACGGCAGTATCATCTCGCGTTGGGCGCCCTTGGTTGCGATCTGAACGCAACGTGTATAGTCAGGTTCGGCCTTACCTTCGAGAATGCCCTTGATCTGACTAAACTGCCGGCGCACCTCCTCCACCATAGCGGAAGCGGCCCGGCCAACGGCCTTCAGCGTCATCCCACAGAAAGCCAAAACCAGCATTGCTCCGAGAAAAAGCCCGACAAAAACGCGAGGGTTCATCAAGTGAACCTGGTAGTAATCCATGAAGTTCTCTAGCGTTGCGCTCATCAGCGGCACCTGGCTGTTCATAAGCGTGAGCGACTCTTGCCCGAGGCGATCAAGACCTACTCTGATCTCCTCGACATAGGAGGCGAGAAGCGCAAGAGCAGTCAGGGCAGCCGAACCGATAGCGAAACCCTTGCCGGTCGCGGCGGTGGTGTTGCCCAGGCTGTCCAGTGCGTCAGTTCTCTTGCGGACGAAAGCTGGCTGCCGGGTCATCTCAGCGTTACCGCCCGCGTTGTCAGCGACGGGGCCGTATGCGTCGCTAGCAAGCGTTATCCCGAGCGTGGAGAGCATCCCGACTGCGGCGATGCCGATGCCATAGAGGCCCATAGCCGTATTGCTGAATCCGCCGGTCGCTCCGTATGCGGCCAGTGTCCCGAACCCAACAGTTAGCACGGGGATAACTGTCGAAAGCATGCCCATTCCTAAACCCTCGATTATCACCGTAGCGGGACCTGTCTTGCCCTGCTCGGCGACGCGCCTCGTCGGCCGGTATGCGTTTGATGTGAAGTATTCCGTGGATTTTCCGATGATGATTCCCACGGCCAGGCCAATGACTACCGCGAAGAACACGCCGAAATGATCTGGCATGAGGAACAGGACAGTCAGAAACGAAACGATGACCACGAGCCAAGAGCTCGTATTGATGCCGCGGCCTAACGCGGCCAGGAGTTTCTTCTGGGACTCTTCGCCACTTGTCCGAACGAGATAGACCCCCACTATTGACACCACGATGCCAGCGGCGGCAAGGATCATCGGCGCGATCACACCCTTTATCCCAAGCCCAGCGGCGACGCCGAGGGCAGCAGTAGCCAGTATCGAGCCGCAGTAAGACTCGTAAAGGTCAGCTCCCATGCCGGCCACGTCCCCGACGTTGTCGCCCACGTTATCCGCGATGGTAGCTGGATTGCGAGGGTCATCCTCCGGGATGCCCGCCTCGATTTTCCCAACTAGATCAGCCCCCACGTCTGCGGCCTTAGTAAAGATGCCGCCGCCGACCCTCGCGAACAGCGCCTGGGAGCTCGCACCCATCCCGAAGCAGAGCATCGTGGTCGTAACGACGTGGAGGTTGTAGCCCATCAGTTTCCTGAGCACTATGAACCACAGGCTGATGTCCAGAAGCCCCAGACCCACAACGGTCAAGCCCATCACGGCGCCAGCGCGGAATGCAACATTAAGTCCTTGATTGAGCGACTGCTTCGCCGCAAACGTCGTCCTTGCTGCGGCGTTCGTGGAGGTTTTCATGCCTATGAAGCCCGAGAGCCCAGAGAAAAAACCACCCGTGAAGAAAGCAAACGGGACCCACTTGGATTGCATGTTCAGGAGGGCAAGGACGCCAAAGCCCAGACCCGCACAGACAAAAAACACAGCCACTACTTTATACTGCTGTTTTAAGTAGGCCATCGCGCCTTTGCGCACGTAACCGGCGATCCTGATCATCTCAGGATCGCCCTCGGCCTTCTTCATGATCTGGCGGTAAAATACGTATGCAAAGATGAGCCCCAGGGCAGACCCGATCGGGGCTATCCAGAATAGATCGTCAGCTGTCATCGCTGCATATACTCCTTCACCAGTAGTTATTGCATCATGGGCAAGTAAAGATAACCCGGCAAAAGAACGCTCATTCGCTGATACCCTCAACAGTAGAACAACGACGTGATGCTACATCTTGGAGTCACGATTGCAAGGTTGTTGACAAGCGGACCCAGCAGCAGAGCAAAACTGCGTCAAGCCACCCACTCAAACGGACCCGCCTCGAGCCTTACGCCCCAATACAGTTCTTTTCTTGGCGAGCTTGACACTTGCGACAGGTTTGAGACATATTATCCTACATGAGGCGGGCAAATTGCGGAGCGTGGGCTTCTGTTGCGGACAGCTATCTGTCTTGCCAGCTTTGCGATCCGCCCGGTGCATAAGGCTCTTTACGGGTTTAGTGTTCCCCTGAGCCCGAGGATTGGAGTGAGAAAGTGAATGTTGCTGAGTTAATTAGGTTTGGTCGGTGAAAAGATGGTCCGGATAGTCTGTGTTGACGACAACGAAACCATGCTCGACCTCACTGCGGATATCCTGCGACTCGAGAGATCAGAGTGCGACATCCAGACATTCGTCTCGCCCAGGCAGGCGCTCGCGTTCATCAAGGAGAACGACTGTGACCTGCTCTTGACTGATTTCTCGATGCCGGTGATGAATGGCATTGACCTGATCACGCAGGTTAAATCCCTCGGCTTAAATACATATTGCATACTGGTTACGGGCAGCAGTCCCTATGCGTTAAGGGAGCACTATCCGGGGGACGTGTTCGATGCGCTCCTGAAGAAGCCTTATTCCTACAGGGAACTGCTTTCGCTGATCGACATGGGCCTCAAGGTTAGAGAGGAGGCGTTGGCGAAGCAGGAGGTCAAGGCGGCCGAAGCTGAGGCGCCATTGGAGGCGGCCGGGGTCAGTCGAGACATGGTGGCGCGCGACGTTCGCTCCTTTCTCGGCAAGGTATGGGAGGAGGCGGACCTCGCATCACCGCCGCTGGACGTGGAATATGGCTGCCAGACAGCGGCGTATTTCGCGGTGCGAGTGAAGGAGGAGCTCGACAGGGCGATGAGGTACAGCAGGTCTGTCTCGATGGTGAAAATAAACCTCGAGGACCTCGCTCAGGCGCGGGCTGAGTTCGGAGTTGCGCAGGACGCCGAGTTGACCAAGATGATCCTGCGCATCATTCGCCCGAACATAAGGGGCTCCGACCTAATCACCTTTCAGCACCCGTCTATTCTGTTGCTCCTACCTGAGACCAGCGAGGAGGCGAGGCAACATGTGATACAGCGCCTCACCAACAGTTTGAGGTCAAGAGGTATCCTCATCGCAAAGGGTTTTGAGGGTAAGACGGGGCTTGTTTTCTCGTCTCGCAGCTACTCCTTCACGCCCGAGGGGGAACAGAAGCGTTTTTCGAAGGAGCACAAGTCCCAGGAATAATCGCTGCGCATCTAACTGGCGGCAGGTTTCTCTTCGAGTCCGGGGCAAGAGCTGTCGCGTTCTGTTTTGAGCAAAGGTCGAGGCGTTATGTTTGTCAAACCCGCTTAGCCATCTTGCAGAACCGGGCGACGGGCTTTACGATGTATCTTTCAGGTCATCCGCAGTTATGAGCGGTGAGTGGCATTAACATTAGGGTCTAACGAGCACGGACCGGCAAAGTGGAAGTTGTATGGCAACTGAGCATTCATCGGGACGTGGAGCAAGCATGAACTTCAAAGTAACAGTATTTGTTTTGGCGGCATCGCTGCCTCTTGGTCTGTTTACGACGTCTTTTGCGCAGAGGTCGTTATCGTTCAAGACGAGCCTGGAGATATCCGGGATGTATGAGCGGAACCCTTGGCTTTCGAACGAGAGGACGAGCGAGGACTATGTTAAAGACTCGTACGCGGTGCAATACTCCCCCTCACTAAGTGTTAGTTACATTTCGGACATCGGGAGCTTCAGCCTGCGCTACGAGCCCTATTACAAGGTTTATTACCCTTCAGGCCAAAAGCACTACTCCCTCAAAAGCCATCTGGGCGAGCTAGCGGGAACTCTGCACTTCACGGACAAACTGTCGCTCGCCATCTCGGATCGGGTGACCGACTCGGTGGTGGGTACGAAGTCGCGCTCGGACGTTCCGAGTCTCGACAGACGGTTTATGGAGAACTCCACGAATGAGACGGTGCGGTATGCGCCCGGGTCGAGGCTGGTTTTCACGCTGGGGCACAGGTCGAGCAACATGATATCCCGCAGGGAGGTTGACAGGAGCAGCAACCGAGAGGACAACTCTGTTACGGGCAGCGCTGGCTACAGGTTAGGAATGCAGACGGAGATCGGGGTTACGGGTGATTGGGGGTTGGTGGACAACGAGACAGAGAATCAGACCGATCGCTACGATTACTCGGGAAGAGTTTATGTTGAGACCAAGCTTGTCGGCATTGATACCACTATCAGGGGTGAGGGAGGGTTTGAGACCACGACGTTCAAGAGTGAGGGCGATTCGGATGAGGCAAAGAAGGGCAGATCGAGCTTCAGTGGGCTTCTGAGGATCGCAAGGGACCTCGGCGAGGACACCCGCGCGGAGATCGTTGGCAGCGCCAGTTATGTGCCGAGTGACCAGGCAACGGGGACTTTTTACAGGAGCAGAAGCATCGATGCGTCAGTCCGACAGGTGTTTCTTGACCGGATAGAGGCGATGTTCGACGGGGGTGTCCAGCGCCGGAAGTACGAGGGGGAGAGCGATCGGAGGGATTATGCTTATCGGGCGTCGGCCAAACTTGGCTATAAGCTGTTCAAATGGCTGTCGATAAGGGGAGGCTATACTTTTGCAAAAGTTGACTCGACAATAGAAACATACGAGTATGATGAGCACGTCGTGGAGGCTTCTGTTTACGTCGAGTATTCGTTTGCGAAATAAGTTGAGAACTTCAATGCTCGTTCCATGGGTGTGGGTGATTTTGGCTAGAAGAGCCGCGTTTGTTTTGTTTGTTTTCTGTGTAGCAATCTTACTAGGCGCTCTGGGTTGTCACGAGCGTAAATCAGCTAGCACGCTCCCTGAGGCAGAGAGCTTGGGGCAGCCTTCTGCGTTTTCGCAGCCAATGGTTGCGGCGCCGCTGCAGACTGAGCTGTCGGACAAGGTTTATACACTTGGACCTGACGACGAGCTTTCGGTGGTGATCAGCGGGAAGGGAGGGTATCGGGAGTCAGTTGACGTTGCGATTACTCCTCAGGGGACCGTGATGCTTCCTATGGTAAACAAGGTTAGGGCGGGTGGTCTCACACTTACTGAGTTCTCAAAAAAGGTCGAGAGGCTGCTCGGCATTGATTACCTGGTCTCGCCCAGAGTTTATATTACGCTCAAGGCGCGCAAGAGTCACAAGGTTAGGCTTGTGGGCGAGATCGCCAGCTCAGGGACCTACTATCTTCAGGCGGAGAGCGAGCTTCTCAAAGACGTGATAATCCGTGCTGGTGGGCCAGTCAACGGGTTCAATAAGACGGGATTTCTCATTAGGCTGCCCAGCTCAGGCGAAAGCGCGGAGCGGCTGCGGACACCCGAGCGCTACACATTCAACCTTCTCGAGTTGATGAACGACACGAGCGGCAAGTTGAACGTTCCGGTCAAGGCGGGCGACATCATCTACGTCTTGTCGGGTGAGCACGCTAGGGAGTTCTCTGGCTCCGAGGAGGGTAATGTCTTGGTCTTTGGTCAAGTGAGGAATCCTGGGATCATTACTTACTCGAAAGGTCTGACCGCGCTTCGGGCCATACTGAAGGCCGGCAATTTCACGGAGGTCGCGGCCAGGTCTCGCGTTCAGGTCAAGCGAAAGGCGGCGGATGGGAAACTTGTCACGTTGAAGGTCAACATCAATGAGATCATAGAGGGTGGCGACCAGAGCGCAGACCTACTGCTTCAACCCGGCGATGTTGTCTATGTCCCTCGTTCGATATTCTAGCGATCAAGTGGGGAGGAATTGATGGCCGAACACGATGAGTATCAAGAGATCAACCTCAGGCAGTATCTGGCGGTAGTCCGGCAGAAGCTTTGGATAGTTGTCCTTGCGGTCCTTGTCACGGTCGTTCCCACGGGGATAATGTTCATGAGGGCAGAACCTGTCTATGAGGCAAGTGCGAAGGTCTTGATTGAGCAGGGCGGGGCGCCGATCAGGGCGTTGGAGACGCAGGCTGCGGGGATCGAACCAGAGATAGAGAGGATACTTCTGTTCAGTAGGCCCGTGATGGATTCGGTTTTGAGAAAGCTTGACCCTTACTATGAGAGCCTTTCGCAGAGTAAGAAGCTGGCTCGGATCGGGCAATTCAAGAAGAACATCACAATCGACTTTAACAAGGTTAAAGTCTATAAGTCGTCCGAGTCGGCGTTAGCAGAGATTACCGTGGAAGGGCCTGACCCCGCCAAAGTTGCTGAGGTTGCCAGCCTGGTCGCCCAGACCTACATTGACCAGACCCACAATCGTGAGGTGGCCGAGGCGAAGAGTTGGCTCGACTGGTTTGGCAGGCAGCTTGTCCAGATGCGCGAGAATGTGAACAAGGCGGAGAAGAAGTTCCAGGATTTCAAGCTTGAGAAGGGCATTATTGGGCTACAGGAGCGAAAGAACGAGCTGGCGTCCAAGTTACAGACCACGTCGAGTGCGCAGCTTCAGGCCCGCCTGGACAGGATGAATACGGAGCTCGCACTGTCCTCGCTCGAGAAGGCACTGAAGCTGGGGCCGGTGGCCGCGACGGCGACCTTTGGGAGTTATGGTTCGGCTGGCATAGCTGATCTCAGGTCCGAGCTCGATAAGGTCAAGATGGAGCTTAAAGAGAAGTTGGGGGTGTACAGGCCAAAACATCCCGTCATACTGGACCTGAAGGAGAAGATACGATCGCTCGAGGCGCAGCTGGAGAGTCGGGAGATGGAGATCATCAGGACTCAGCGGAACAAGGTTCAGAGTCTGGAAAAGATCGATGAGTCCCTTTCTGGAACCCTTGCGACCTACAAGGAGGAAGTTCAAAAGCTCAACGCCATGGAGCTTCAATACTCGATCCTCGAGCGTGAAGTAACTAGTTCAAAAGACCTTTACGACCTGCTGGCGGAGCGGCAGAAGAAGAGCGCACTGGAGAGCGCTGTCAATCGACGTAAGATAAGCGTTGTGGAGTCAGCGATTGTCCCTACGGCGCCGGTCTCCCAGAAGTTGGGCCTCAAGTTGTTGGTTGCTGCGATAATTGGCCTGTTGGTGGGCACGGGTTTGGCGTTTCTGCTGGACTATCTTGAGATGACGTACAAGACGCCGGAGGACATCGAGCGGCACTTGGGACTTTGGGTAGTGGGCGTGATTCCCAGATTTGAGTCGGGGACAGAGCGAGCTCTCAGTTTTGCCAACGTCAGGGCACAGATGGCTCGTAAGGGCGGGCGGAGAGAGAGGCAATGAAAAAAGATAAGCCGCAGAAGTCATATATGGTCTGTGTAAAGGAGATATCGTCGGACGCTGATGTTCGAGCGATCATCGAGAAGCTCTCCAAGTTCTGCAAAGGCGCCAGGATGGAAGAGATCGAACATGCTATCAAAAGCCCTCCGTTTTCATTTCGCAGAATGAATTTTGACTCTGCACAGGCGGCGAAGGAGGAACTTGAGAGGCTTGGCTGCGCGCTTGATATCAGGGAGGGCACCGGCGTCTCTTCTGCCGAGGAACAGCTGCTGTTTGCGCAGACGAGTCGCAAGCACATGATGCGGCTTGCCAAAGGCGTGGATGAGCAGCAGCTCCTTCAGGGCCTGGATGTGTTCACGAGCGAGGACCCTTCTGTTGAGGCATACAGGGCTCTCAGGACTAATCTCCTTGTTCAGATGAAGCAGGATGGCGTAAACAGTTTTCTTATCACTAGCCCCTCGGCAAGTGAGGGGAAGTCCACTATCGTCGCGAATCTAGGCATCGCGCTGGCCAACGCTGGCAAGAAGACGATACTTGTGGACATGGACCTCAGGCACTCTGTGCTTCATGAGTTCATGGGGGTCGACAACTCCCTGGGCGTTACGAACGTAGTCCTTGACGGCCTGGACCCAGATTCGGCCATCAGCCACACGGTTTTCGAGAGGTTACATGTTCTTCCTAGTGGGCCCACGCCGCCGAATCCGGCCGAGATATTGTCATCTTCCTCGGTGCGAGAGCTGTTGGCGACGTTGTCAGATGATTTCGACGTGGTGCTCGTGGACTCACCTCCTCTAATTGGGCTGACGGACGCGGTCGTGCTGGGCACGATTGTGGGCGGCGTTGTCCTTGTCATCAGGGCGGGGAGGACCTCGAGGCAACAGATGTCGCTAGCGGTGCAGATGCTTGAGAACGTTGGGTGTCGTGTTTTGGGAGCGGTTCTCAACGAGGTTGATGTCCACAAGCCATACTATAAGGTCTATGCGTATTCACGTCCAAGGCGGGCGTGAGCAGTGCGAATCGTTCTCTAACAGTTTCGTTTGGCCGTAATGATGGAGAGTTCAAATGCGGCAGAAGGCATTTAACATTCTTGTAGTTGACGACGAGCAGCCGGTATGCGACGTGATTGTCGATGCTTTGCCGAAAGCCAAGTACCACGTTGACGTAGCCTACAACGGACAACAGGGTCTCGAGATGGCCCAGAGCAAGAAATACGATGTGGTTTTCATGGATTTGTACATGCCTGTCTTGGACGGGTGCGAGGCGATCAAGAAAATCAAGTCAGCGTTTCCCGAGGTGATCATAGTCGTCATGACGGGTGTTAGAAACCGTGAGATGGTCGAAAAGGCATTGAGCTTCGGGGCAAACTCCGTGATGGTGAAGCCTTTTCGCATCTCAGAGGTGCAGAGCATTTTGAAGATGCTAACACCGCCGAAGGGATAAAGGCGTTTTGCTTGGCACTACTATTGCAAGAAAGGCCTTGGGGCCGACGAATATGGTCTGCGTTAGAAGGATGGCTGAATGCGTGATCTGACGTCCAGGGAGAAGAGACTCCTGCTGATGTTTGCTGATTCTCTGGCCATCGCAGGTTGCTATCTTCTGGCGTTCTATCTGAAGTTTGAGTTCCCGCTGCCGCACCTGGAGGCCAGGCTCTTCCAAAACACGATTATTCTAGTGATTGGTATAAAACTCGCCGCCTACTATTTCTCGGGCTGTTACAGGGGCGTATGGCGATACGCCAGCATGGCCGACCTCCTCGTCATCATCCGAGCCACGTGCATAGCCACAGTTCTTATCATCATGGTCGTCATAATCCTCTATGGCCGCACCGACAGTCCCGCCCCAGTGTTCATCATTGATTGGTTGCTGACGATCTTTGCTGTCGGCGCGGTGAGGTTCCTTGCCAGAGGCTACCGGCTGATTGTCTCTGAGCAGCCGAAGGCGAGTCGCAAGGTGTTAGTCGTTGGAGATGGAGACCCCGCCGAGATGCTCATCAGGGAGATATTCAGCAACCCTTCGGTTGGGTTGGAGTTAGTTGGCCTGATCACGGAAGACCCTGACTTGGTCGGGAACCGGATTCACGGCGTGCCTGTGCTGGGCTCAATCGCAGAGGTGGGCAACATAGCGGCCGAGAAGCAGGTGGATGAGGTCATAATCGCGATGCCAAAGGCCAGCGGGGCGCAGGTTAGGCGGATCATTAACGTCTGCAAGGCGGCGGACATCAAGTTCAGGACGCTGCCGCCTTTGGGGGACATAATCAAGGGGATGGTCTCCGTGAACCAGATTCGAGATGTGCAGGTCGAGGACCTCCTGCGGAGGCCTCCGATTCGCTTGAACGCGGAGCGCATACTGCAATCTATCCGTGGTAAGAGGGTTCTTGTGACCGGTGCGGGTGGGTCGATAGGGTCGGAGCTTTGTAGGCAAGCGGCGAAGTACGACCCGGCAGTCCTGATTCTGGTTGAGCAGGCTGAGAACTGCCTCTATGCGATTGACTACGAGCTGGAACGCGAGATGGTGCCGAAGGTCAGGCACACTGCAATGGTAGCCGACATCGTGGATGCTGTTCGCGTTGACGAGATATTCAGGGAGTCAAGACCGCAGTTCATTTTCCATGCCGCCGCTCACAAGCATGTCCCGCTGATGGAAAGGAATGCATTGGAGGCTTTCAAGAACAATGTGATCGGGACTGCAACGCTCGCTGAGGCGGCAATTAAGTGGGGCTCGGAGTCCTTTGTGCTGATCTCGACGGATAAGGCGGTTAATCCGACTAGCATAATGGGCGCCTCGAAGCGGTTGGCAGAGTTATATGTTCATGATTGCGTAGATTCTCAGAAGACGGCGTTCATGATCGTGAGGTTTGGGAACGTGTTGGGCTCGACCGGCAGTGTAGTTCCTCTTTTCATGCGACAGATTCGTCAGGGCGGCCCCGTGACGGTTACGCATCCCGAGGTTACGCGCTATTTCATGACAATTCCTGAGGCAGTTCAGCTGGTTCTCGAGGCGGCCACGATGGGCAAGGGGGGAGAGGTATTCGTGCTCAAGATGGGGGAGCAGATACGGATCGTTGACCTTGCGAAGGACTTGATCAGGCTTTCAGGGCTTACCCCGGGCGAGGACATAGAGATCGTCTATACGGGGTTGAGAGCTGGGGAGAAGCTCTTCGAGGAGTTGCTTCTGAAGGGCGAGAACCTACAAGCCACGGAGCACTCAGACATCCTTGCAGCTGGCGGCGAGGAGCGGGATGTTCACAGGACACGTAAACTGATCGACATGCTCAAGGAGGCCGTGGGCCGTGGAGACCTTCAAGGTGCGCTCAGAGCGATGCGACTGATGGTCCCGGAGTTCGTTGGTGAGGGCCCAATCGATCAGATGTCGCTTTTGAGGAGTTACGTCCTCAAGTCGGCGGAGTCAGATGGGCGAGCGGAGTTTAAGCAGGGTGCTCACGCAAATCCTGGCCTGACCGAGGCGAAGAAACAATAGGCGCTTGGCGGAGGGCATCTGACAAGTTGAGATGCGCGACATCTGCCCTCAGTCAGTTCGTCATCATCTAATCCCCTGAATCTGCGGACAAACACCCCAAGATGTCCCCGCTGTATCTGGACTGATACGAGAAAGACCTCTCCACAGATTACGCAGAATTGACATAGGAAGCTTGGTAAGAGCAAAATTAAGGCTGCTGAGGACTGTGTTGGGTTATGTTGCACTGCTGCGGACTATCAGGAGGTTGCCCAGATGAAGGTCTCTGTTATTATTCCTGTCTATAACGAGAAGAACACGATAGCGGAGATCGTTAGACGTGTCTCGGAGGTTGACATTGCCTCAGAGCTCATCGTGGTCGATGACTGCTCCACGGACGGCACTAGAGACGTCTATCCCAAGCTCGAGCGCTACATCCAAAAGCTGCTCTTTCACGATAGGAATATGGGCAAAGGCGCGGCATTCAGGACGGGCCTCGCAGCGACGACAGGCGACGTCATTCTTGTGCAGGACGCCGACCTTGAGTACAACCCTGGCGAGTATCACAAACTCCTACGGCCGATATTCGAGGACAGGGCGGACGTGGTCTATGGGTCGCGTTTCAAGGGTAGTGAGGAGCATAGGGTCCTCTATTTCTGGCACTATATCGGCAACCGATTACTTACGATATTCTCCAATATGCTCACCGGCCTCAACCTGTCCGATATGGAGACCTGCTACAAGGCGTTTCGGACCTCGCTCATCAAATCACTCGACCTCAAGGAGAACAGGTTCGGCTTTGAGGCCGAGGTAACCGCTAAGGTGGCAAGGGCAAAGGCCAGGGTTTACGAGGTGGGCATCTCATATCGAGGCAGAACATACACTGAGGGCAAGAAGATCGGCTGGCGGGATGGGCTGCGTGCTATCTACTGTATTGTCAGATACAATCTGTTTGGTTAGCGAATGAATCGACAGGATATAAGGGAATAGAGCGTGAAGCTGCTGAACAAGGCCAACTGGTGGCAGGTCCTATCGGCAGACGCTCTTCTAATTGTCCTGGCCTACTTGATGAGCTTCGTCTTCAACTTTGGCGCGGGCGCGGGCATTCGAGGCGCGTTTGGACACTTCGCTGTTGCGCTCGTTGGGATCGGGCTATTCCTGCTGTGTTACTACTATTTCGGCCTGTATTATGTTGATACGTTCAGGGATAAGATTCGACTTCTGTTCTCGTCCGGCAAGGCCTGTATAGCGGGCACGCTTCTTCTTATTGCCTACGTGTTCGCATTTCATAGATACCCATTTCCCAAGAGCGTCATGCTCTCCATTTTCCTCGCAAATTGGGCTCTGATCTTCATCTGGAGGTCGTACATCGACGCGCGGCTTCTGCTGAAGTCGGCCCGTGAGGCCAGAAGGGTCTTGATCGTCGGCGCCGGCAACGCCGGTGCGAGGATTGCCACCCAGATGCGAGACTTGGTCGATAAGAAAGATGAGATAGTCGGGTTCATCGATGATGACCCGGCCAAGACCGGGTCAGTTGTGTCTGGATTTGAGGTGCTCGGGACCCGCGAGCAAATGAAGGAGATGATCAGGAAACACAGGGCGGACCGTGTCGTGATAGCGATGCCCTCTGCGCACAGGTCAACCATCTCGGACTTCATACTTATCTGCAACGAGACCTCCACCGAATACAGCATCGTCCCGAGTTTTTTTGAGATAATAACTCAGACAGCGCCCATGGACGACACGGCTAACCTGCTACTGATGAGTTTTTTTGAGAGCCGAATCAGGAGAGAGCAGAAGATCGTAAAGCGCATATTCGACGTTGTCGTCTCAATTATCGCGCTGATCGTGCTGTCGCCCATCTTCCTCCTTGCTGCCCTGGCGATAAAGCTCAGCTCCAAGGGGCCGGTGTTCTACACCCAGCAGCGGGTCCTTAGGGGAGGCAAACTGTTCAAGATAATCAAGTTCCGAACGATGGTCGAAAATGCCGATAGCATTGGGCCCGTGCTGACGCAGGAGAACGATCCCCGAATAACGCAAGTGGGGAAGTTCCTGCGGTTCTCGAGCATCGACGAGCTGCCTCAACTGATAAACGTTCTGAAGGGGGAGATGAGCCTGGTCGGGCCCAGGCCAGAGGTCCCGTCAATTGTCGCCCGATACGAGAAATGGCAGCGCCGAGTGCTCGACGCGCAGCCCGGCATTACTGGCCTTGCTCAGATCAGCGGCCGAGACGATCTTTCGATTAACGATAAGCTGAGATACGACATGTATTATCTCCGCAATCACTGTCTGTCGCTGGACATCAAGATCATCCTCAAAACGTTCAGGAAAGTCCTCGACCGTCAAGGAGTCAATTAGCGGCCTTAGCTGATATGTGGGAGAGGTCTATCCGCAGATTACACAGATTACGCAGATTGAAATGCGCGGCCAGGAAACACGTTGGCACATGCCGCTTGTAGGCTGCTGCTAACCTGTTGAGCTTACCCATCAGCCTGTAGGTAACCTCAGGCGGCCTTATCTCATTGAGAAGGCGAAAAGCGAGAGGTCGCCGATCACCTCAAACCGTTCGGGGCTCGACAGCGCCGCCGCAAACAGATAGCCTCCACCCGGAAGCCCGCCCGGCACCGCTATGTCAACCAAGGTCTCCGGCTCCATTGAGTAGCCTTGCTCCAGAAACAGGCCCATCATGTAAGGGAATATCCCGAACGCAATCCTATCCGGAGAGATACACAAAATGGCTCCGTCGGGGAAGACGAAAGCAAAATAGACATCCACCGTTATGTCGGGCCCAGGATTGTCAATGTCATACATTGCAACCAATTGGTCGCCGGGCCAGAATTCAGCGGCATTCAGCGAGCACTCAATCACGGGGGCCTCACCAGAAGTCAGCGGATAATGATAGCCCATATCGGCGACGCCGGCGTCCGGCCCGCAATCCGTCCTCGTCGTGAGCTCATCTAATCCCAGCGCCTCCGCCGTGTCGCTGCCCGCGTCCATGCACGGGCTGTTGGCGCCCTGCCCCGCCGCCTCGCACGACAGGTAGTAGTCGCCCAGCGGCCCGCTCACGAACAGCGGGGCCTCCGAGATGTTGCCAACGCCAGTGTAACCGCCCTGGATACAGGAGTACGTTAGGTTCACCGATGACAATGCCTCAACCCAGAATTCGTCGCCGTTATCCCAAACAACGGAGTCAGTTATGGTTAGTGAAGAACTGTCAGTGCAGTAGAGCGCTCCGCCCCCATCGGCAAGGTTCGCACTAATTGTGCAATTCGTGAGGTTGGATAGAGAGTTACATGCCCGAACGCCGCCACCCCGGACAGCGTAGTTATCGTGAATGAGGCAGTTGGCGATGACCGGGGAACTGTCGTAGCACCAGATGCCACCGCCGTAGCTGTTACCGCCCGAATTTGGCGCCGCGATGTTATTGGAGATTGTGCAATTGCGAATGCTCGTCGAGAGATCCTCATCGGACGAGATGCCGGCGCCAGCCCACGCGGAATTCCGCAGAATTGTGCAATTATCGATAAATGGTGCCGATCCACCCGATCCGATGCCTCCGCCCCAGCTCTTGTCATCCGCGGCGAATACGGCCTCGTTGTTCACGATTCTACAATTGACGATTT
Organism: bacterium; assembly: GCA_035527515.1. Taxonomy (NCBI): domain Bacteria; species bacterium. Next base: position 18,983 of record DATLAJ010000126.1, on the reverse strand, counting down.
CAGGTGATGATCCCGAAGAGCAGCGGATTCCTGCACCGTGTGAGGCTGAGTTGCCCGACACCGTGCAGCCCCTTATCTCGGGTGACGACTCATAGCAATTAATGCCAGCGCCCCAACTGTCACCATCAGGGTCGGGCGACGCGATGTTGTCAGCGATAGTGCATTCTATTATCTCGCAGGATGGCGTGCCTTTGCAGCGAATGCCGGCGCCCGCGTAGGCAGAATTGCCTGAGATGGTGCAGCTGTTGATCGACGTTGATGAGTCGCTTAGATACATCCCACCGCCCCAGCTCTGGCCATTCGCATCCTGCGTGCCAACATTGTCGGCCACGAGGCAGTTCTCTATGCTCCCTCGAGACACAGAAAGATAGACACCAGCTCCTAAATATGCGGAATTGCGCGCTACGGAGCACGATACGATTGTGGGGAGGGCTCGATAGCCCCATACGCCGCCACCTCTGCTATCGCCGTCCATATCTGGCGGTGCGGTGTTGTCCTCGATGATGCAGTCCTCTATGGTAGGAGCTGCAAGGTCGTAACATTCAATGCCGCCGCCATAGTTGGCTGAATTGTGCATTATTTGACAGCCGACAATTGTCGGAGAGGAATCATCGCACTCGATCCCGCCGCCGTAGGACGACCCATCTGTGCCGAGCGGGCAGACGTTGCGCGAAATAGTGCAGTCAAGGATTGTAGGGGAGGATTGACCTGCACAGCATATGCCTCCACCCGACCAGGCGGTGTTCCCAGAGATGGTGCAATCCACGATAGCCGGCGCGAAAACAATAGATTCCGCAATGCAAGCGATCCCTCCGCCAAGGCTGTGCTCACCCACGCAGATATTATCGAGAACACTGCATCCAACTAGGGTCGCGGTTGCGCCATCCGCACTAAGGAACGAACTTCTCTCGCTGCGCGAGCGTTGGCTGATGTCCATGAGACACACGCCAGCAGCCATCGCGTCGGCGTACGCTCCAGTTCCGGCTAGTGCCTGGTTCTCGCGGACCGAGCAGTTCTCAAATCGGACCTCAGAGAGAGTGCAGAGGACACCTCCAGCCAGACCTATTCCGTCGCTTTCGGGAATGCCCTGAGCCGTATTAGAGACGAAATCGCAGTCCGTCACCAGCCCGGAGCACTGGCCCAATACAATGCCTGCCCCTATAACAGCCGCGTTTTCTGTCACTGTGCAGCTGCGCATCGTAATGTTCAGGACACTGGTGCAAAACACTCCGCCTCCAGACCCGTTCTCATAGACCCCCGTGGCGTTTCCACCCTTGATCGTCGTGCACTCAATCGACACATCACGGACGAAGGTCGCAAGAATAACGTGATAGGCGGCGCCTTCCGCGTCCAGTATTGTGGTTTCAGCGCTCGCACCTACCAGAGACACGTACGACCTCATCTCCAGCGGGAACGTCTCGCCGTTGGTTGAGGCGCTGTAGGTTCCGGCGGCGATGTGGACCGTCGCTGGGTCCCCCTGGCTTGAGAGCACAGATGACAAGGCATGGCTGATCGTCAGCCAGGCGCTGTCCGCCGAGGTCCCACTGTTGGAATCACTGCCGGCCTCCGCATCAACGTAAAACTCGCCAGCAGAAGCCATCCCGCAAAAGAGAAGAGCAGCGATACCGACCAGTAGCATCATTCTGAGCTTTGACATGGCAGGTTCCTCCATTCACAAATGGGTTGAAAAATCGCCCCGGGACTATTCTCTGGGTATTATGCCTCCATAATGCACAAGCAAGAGATTGTTGTAAAGGCGAAACTCGATAGGAATGTGTTCCGGTTTCTTAATCCAGGTTATTCATAGACGGTGGATATTGTCTCAGCCCGCAGCGTGAACGGGAAGAGCGCAATATCGCCGATCACCTCAAACCGTTCGGGGCTCGAGAGCGCCGCCGCAAACAAATAGTCGCCGAATGGGAGACCGTCCGGAACCGTTGTCTGGAACATCGGCGCGGGGCCGAAGGAGTAATTCTCAGGCAAGGGCATATACCGTATCCAGGGCAGGATTTCGCCAATTAGCCCCCCGTGCGGCGTTATGCAGAATATCGCTCCGTCCGGGAGCACGAATGCGACATAGACATCGACCTCGATATCGGGCCCGTCGTTTGCGACCTTGAGAGAGCCAACGAGATAATCCCCGGGACGGAACCGCGAGGCGTTGAGCGAGCACTCAATCGTCGCCTCGCCCAAGTAGATGGGGTAATGGTAACCCATATCGACGACACCAGCATCCGCCTCGCTGTCGGTCCTGGTTGTCAGCTGCCCGAGGCGCAGATTCTCGGCGGAATCGCTCCCCGCGTCGACGCACGGGCTGTTCTCCCTCTGCCCGGCGCCTTGGCAAGAGAGATAGTAATCGCCAAAGGGCCCGGTAACGAATAGCGGGTCAGCTTGGATGTTGCCTTCGCCCTCGTAGCCACCTTCGATGCAGGTGTGGACAATGGCTACAACCGCTTCATCCCGTAGGTATATCATCTTATCTGCATTACCCCAGATGATGCAATCGGATATAGCTGAGGCGCCGCCTAAAAAGCAGTAGAGTGCGCCGCCTATTGAGGCTGTGTTGTCGCATATCGAGCAGTCCCGAATCAGCGAGAATCTACTGTAACAACTGATACCTCCACCCCGGCAGTCACCTTCTGGAGAAGGCGCGGCGACGTTACCGGTTATTATGCAATTCGTGACCTCGCTGTCAGTAATCCCTGTTGGCAAATCGCCCAGAACGAGACCGGCTCCCATCCAGGCTGAGTTACCCGATATCGTGCATCCGTCAATCCTGGAGGATGACCTGTAGGAGCTGAGGCCACCGGCCCAACTCCTGCCCATCTTATTGGGAATCCCCGCATTGTCGAGGATCAGGCAATTCGTGATTACTGGGGAGGATTCTTCAAAATCTAGCCCGCCTCCGGAGACAGCAGAATTCCGCACAAATGTGCAATCTCGTACGGTCGGGGAACCCTCCAGGCATGCAATCCCTCCGCCATCACTATAACCATCAGAGTCCGGCGTCGCGACATTTCCCTCAAGATAGCAATCGAAGACAACCGCTGATGGGTCGCCCTGAAGATAGATCCCGCCGCCCTGGTTTGCCGTGTTTTCAACCAAGCTGCATGCGCCAATGCTGGGAGATGATCCGTAGCAGCTAATGCCACCACCTCTCCAGGCGAAGTTATCTGAGACAGCGCAAATGCTGATCTCCGGGGATGATTCGTAGCAGCTTATGCCTCCACCCCAGCTGAAGCCTTGTGAATCAGGTATCCCGAGGTTTCCAGTGATATCGCAGCCCTCAATGGAGCCTGAGGACTCATACGCGTAGATTCCGGCCCCCATATACGCGGCGTTCCTTGATATGGTGCAGCCTCTGATCGTAGCCGAGGAATCATAGCAGTAGATGCCGCCGCCCCACGATCTGCCATTTAAATCGCGCGAGCAAGCATTGTTGATGATTGTGCAATCCTCCAGTGTGCAAGAGCAGGAGTCAAAGCAAATCCCGGTGCCGACGTATCCCGCGTTGTCCCGTATAGTGCACCGCGCTATCGTAATCACCATTGCCTAGATGAGAACAGACGATGACGTGATGAGCGTTGCCCTCGGCGTCCAGCATGGTCGTATCCGCGGCTGCCCCTACGAGTGACACACAAGACCGCATCTCAAGCGGGAAGGTCTCGCCGTTTGTTGAGGCGCTATAGGTTCCGGCGGCGATGTGAACAGTTGCGGGATCCGACGAGCTTCCGGTCACGGAGGACAGCGCATGAGTGATTGTTAGCCAGGCGCTGTCCGCCGAGGTCCCACTATTGGAATCACTGCCGGCCTCCGCATCAACGTAGAAGTCCGTCCCGAATGCGATGCTGCCAATGATAACGAATGCGACAGCACAAGACAAAGCGATCTTCGGCTTCAGCATTCTCGATCTCCTCCATCGAGTTTGACTATATTTATGAAACCTGCTTCCTTGACAATTATTAGAGAATATTAGCATATAATACGCTATTGGATTACTGCTATTGAAAATAACGCGATCGATAATGCCTCATCGACGCGGATAAAGTCTCAGCCTGCAGCGTGAACGGGAAGAGCGCACTGCCGCCGATGACCTCAAACCGTTCGGGGCTCGAGAGCGCCGCCGCAAACAGGTAGTCGCCGAATGGGAGACCGTCCGGAACCGTTGTCTCGAACATCGGCGCGGGGCCGTAGGAATAGCCCTTGGGCAAGAGCATATACTGCATCCAGGGCAGGATTTCGCTCGTCAAACCGCCGTGCGGGGTTATGCAGAATATCGTCCCGTCTGGGAGCACGAATGCGACATAGACATCGACCTCGATATCGGGTCCGTCGTTTGCGACCTTGAGCGAGCCAACGAGATAATCCCCGGGACGGAAGCTCGATGCGTTGAGCGAGCACTCAATCGTCGGTCCGCCGAAGTAGATGGGGTAATGGTAACCCATATCGACGACACCAGCATCCGCCTCGCTGTCGGTCCTGGTTGTCAGCTGCGCGAGGCGCAGATTCTCGGCGGAATCGCTCCCCGCGTCGACGCACGGGCTGTTCTCCCTCTGCCCGGCGCCTTGGCAGGAGAGATAGTAATCGCCAAACGGCCCCGTCACGAAGAGCGGGTCGGCTTCGATGTTGCCCTCGCCATCGTAACCACCCTCGACGCAGGATTGGCTGATCGAGACCGCAGAGTCTTCCTTAAGACCAATCTCGCCTCCGTTCGCCGAGAGGACTGTGTCCGTGACCGAGACCGAAGAGCCGGCTGCGCATTGGATGCCTCCGCCATGAAGAGCAGAGTTCCCGGTTATCGTGCAGTTGCCGATGTCCAATGATAGTCCGAAACAAACGACACCGCCGCCCTGGCTGTAGTCCTCGCAATCTACCGTCGCGGTATTGTCCGTGATGAGGCAGTTCTTCACAGCGCATGGCGAATGGGTGAACGCGAGGCCTGCACCGGACCATGCAGAGTTGCCAGTCACGACGCAGTTCTGGATTTCCGGAGTTGACATATAGGAGAAAAGACCGCCGCCCCAACTTCTGCTCAAAGCGTCCCCCACCGCGATGTTGCTTTCCATGACGCAGCCGCTAACAAGCGGTGAGGATGAACAGCAGTAAATCCCGCCTCCTCTGCAAGCCCGGTTCCCCGCAATTGCGCAGTTCTCGATCTTGGGAGAAGACCTATTGCACTGGATGGCGCCGCCAGTGCCCCCGCGGGCTGAGCCGGGTGGCGCCTCGTTGTGTGATATAGCGCAGTCCCGGATGGAGCCAGATGCCTCCCGCATATAGATGCCAGCGCCGTCAGATGCCGCATTCCGTGAAACCTGACACCCATCAACCGTCATGGCCGAGTTGTGGCAAAAGATCCCTCCTCCGTAACTGAAGTCATCATCGTCAAGAGGCGCAATGTTCCTTGATACCTCGCAGTTCTCAATTAAGCATTCCGCATCCAGGCAGTAAACGCCGCCTCCATTCAGTGCCGAGTTCTCGGTTATTGTGCATCCGGATATAAGACCGACCGTGTCGTCGCCAGAGCTCCCACGAAAATGAATGCCTCCACCCCAACTGCCGTCGTCAGCGTTAACTTGTGCCTCGTTCGAAGATATCGTGCAATGTAGGATCGTCGTGGCTGAATTATAGCAGTATAGCCCGGCGCCCTGATTGGCCGAGTTTTCTGTTATCGTACATCCTTCAATCGTCAAAGAGCAATCACTGCTGCAGATGCCGCCCCCCCACTTCTCCAAAGTCGATTCCGGGCGATCTACGTTTCTTGATATCAGGCATCCAGATATGCTTCCGGATGAGTCAGAGCAAGAGATCCCCGCTCCGCTGCTCGCCAGATTCTCAACTATCTCACAGCCGCGAACAGTGAACTCGGAATCGGCGATGTAGATACCGCCTCCCCAACTCTCGTACCAAGCATAGGTCGTCCACGCGTTATCAGTGATGGCGCATCCCTCAATTGTTCCGGTGAATCGCTCGCAGTAGATTCCGGCCCCTCTATATGCATCGTTCTGCGATATTGTGCAGTTGAGAATCGCCGTGGATGACTCATCCAAGTAGATACCGCCCCCTTCGTTGTAGGGAAAGGCGCTGGCTCCTGAGATGTGATTCTTCGATATCGTACATTGCTCGATGCTGCCACCGCCCCGCCAGAAATAGATGCCGCCGCCCCAAAACGAGCCATTCTCCGCAATCGTGCTGTTAATAACTGTGGGCCCTGAATTGTGCGCATAGATGCCGCCTCCCCACGAGTAGCCGGTTAGATCAGAAGGCTTCTCGTTAGATGTGATCTCGCAGCCATCAATGACTGGGGATGCTTCGAACAGATAAATCCCGGCGCCGTGCTCGGCATAATTCCCGGTGATCACACAATTCTTAATCAACACATCTGAGCAGTGCTCACAATAGACACCGCCGCCCTTCCGGTCAGAGGATTCTCCGCTAACATAATCCCCATTGGCGACGCCTCCCGTAATCGTGAGACCTTCGATTGTGAGATTGGTTAGGTCATTGCAGTAACTGACATGGTAGGCATCATCCTCCGCGTCCAGTACTGCTCGATCCGCGCGTGCCCCAACGAGCGACACATAAGACTTCATCTCAAGCGGGAAGCGCTCGCCGTTGGTCGAGGCGCTGTAGGTTCCGGCAGTGATGTGGATAGTCACGGGACCGTCCGGGCGGCCTTCCACAGATGACAAGGCATGGGTGATCGTCAGCCAAGCGTTCTCTGGCGAGGTCCCGCTGTTGGAATCACTTCCGGCCTCCGCATCAACGTAAAACTCGCCAGCAGAAGCCATCCCGCAAAACAGAAGAGCAGCGATACCGACCAGTAGCATCATTCTGAGCCTTGACATGGCTGGTTCCTCCATTCACAAAATGGGTTGAAGAAATGGCCCGAGACTATTCTCTGAGCTGCTGCCTCCATAATGCACAAACAAGAGATTATTGTAAAGGCGAAAACTTTATAGGAATGTGTTCCGGTTTCTTAACCCGGATTATTCATAGACGGTGGATATTGGGTTGTTGATTCGGTTTTGGGACACGCTTTTGGGGGGTTCGTTGGATTCCGGCTGAGTTGGTGGAGGGTCGGAGGGGATTGTGCTTCATATAAATTATTCGGACTAATCCCCTGAATCTGCGCAATCTGCGGACAATACCCTAGAGTATCCCCGCTGGACCCGGTCACGCCTTGTGAAAGATTCTCCTGACGAGGCTCGCATCCTCCCTGTCGAGTCCCCGGAGGAGGGCGATCGCGGCGAGATAGACAGCAGCGCCAAGCGCTGCCGAGGCCAAGAGTCCTATCCGGTCGGCCGAAAGCCAGACCGCGAGCAGCATGATGCACGCTGCGCCGATCGGTTTGAGCGATGTCTTGAACATTGCCATTGAGAAAGGTCTTGTGAATGGGATGAGTAGGCCAAGTATGGGCCCGGTGGCGTACGCTATAAGTGAAGCGAGCGCGGCGCCGACCATGCCGAGCCGGCCTATCAAAAGAAGGTTCAGGGCGACGTTGAGTGCGGCGGAGGCGCCGGTGAACAGGATGTCAAGGGTTTGACGACCTGATGAGACCAAGAGCCTGTTGTTGACGATGCCGAGGAAGACAAACACCTCGGCGAAAAGCAGGAGTGTCAGTATCGGGGCGCCTTCGCTGTATTTGCTGTTTATGGCGAGGATGAGCGGCCTGGAGAGAGCTATGCTGGCAAACGCAACCGGGATGCAGATGAGGTTCATGTATTTGAACGAGCAGCGGTATGCCTCCTCGAATGAGGCGCGCCTATCCTCGTAGGCTCTGCACAGCGACGGGAATATGGATGCCATGAAGGCGAGAGGGATAATGCGCAGCACTTCTGCGAACCGCGTGGCGAAGTTGTATATCCCGACGAGGGATTCCTTCCCGAGCATACTCTGGAGCATGATCTGATCGACTCTGGCGTAGGTGATGATAAAGATGTCGCAAAGAGCAATTGGGGCGGCCTGTTTGACGAGCCTCGCGCAAGTTCCGATGTTGACGGCGAGTGACTCTTGGCCAGTCCTTCGATAGAAGATATAAAGCAAAAGCGCCTCCGGGACGCCCAGTAGTGCGCCGGGCACGCCCAGCAGAAGGCCAGCCATGACGAACCAGTAAAGCGGTGCATGAAGAGCGACCAGAGCGATCATTGCCCCGGCTGCGAGAAGCCTTGCAGCCACGGTCGCCGCGCTGCGCTGGCCGAGCCTGAGCCGGTAGTGAAGCACGGCGCCGAAGACGGAGAATACCGACAAGAGTATGCCGAGCGAGGCTATCCGTATCAGCATCATCAGGCTGGGTGAGTAGTTGAGAAAACCTGCCGCGAGGGAGAGAACCAGGTTGGCCAGCCCAAACGATGCAAGCGCCAGGATGCCCTTGATGAGTAGAGCAGAGCCGGTTATTCGACCGATATGCTTGGGAGCTTTGGCGATCTCTCGGACGACAATTCTGTCCATCCCGAAGGTGGCGAGCAGAAAGCAGAAGGAGATGAACACAAAGACCTGGTTGTAGGCTCCGAATTGGTCTTTGCTGAGGTATTTGGCGAGGTAAAATACTACCGCATAGAAGGTGATTAGTTTCCCGAGTATCTCGCTAAGAAAGACTGCGGTGAAGTTCTTTGCGGTTTTTCGGGGAGTGTTCATTAGTTGCAAAATACCAGATTGCTTGAGAAGATGACAAGGTGATGAACGCCGGCGTTGCCTACCTCAAGGAAGTATAGTGTATATGCTGGAAAGATCATAGATGCGACGTTGGGAATAAAAACGAGCGGGATTAGATGCAAGGTCCTAGGTTTGGCGGATGCTGAGCACCTAATTGCGGCACAGCAACCACTCGGCTTCTCGGGAGTGCTTTTCCCGGCGACCTGTATCAGGTATCGTGGTCTTGGCTTGTTTGTAATCGGGAATTGACGATAAGTAATGGTGAGATGGGCGGGAGTACGTTCGGCATAGACATAGGGCACCATTTGGTGAAACTCGTTGAGCTTCACTACGATGCTCGTGAGCGGCGGACGATGGCGGACGGCTACTGCATTGAGATATCAAAGGACAAGGTTCCTGGTCGCACATTGCTGGTCAGGACTTTGAAACATATACTCCCGCGTCGGATGAAGCGAGCGGCCCAGTCAGCGCTCGGCGTCTATGGCGGGCACAACGTTGTACTCAAGCGCATCGATTTAAGAGGCATCCCGAAGGGCGATGTCGCGTCGGCGGCTGATGCTGAGGCGAGACAGTATTTGCCTGAAAACGCGGACGGCTACATCAAGGGCTTCAGCACGACTAACCCGGTCCTCAATCCGAGTGCAGAGGGCAGCGAGGTAGCTTTCGTTGGGATAAGGCAGGCTATCTGTGATTTCTATGACGAGGTTCTGATGTCGTCGCACAAGGCGCCTGTCGAGTTCGAGGCGGCTGGCCTTGCGCTGGCTGCGACTTATCAGCGGGCTTCCCTACGCTCCGAGGACGAGCTCATAGGGATTCTGGACATCGGCGAGGCGTTGACGAAGATAGTCTTGCTCAAGAAGGGTGAGTTCTTCTTCTACGAAGAGATGGACATCGGCAGCCGGTTTATCATCTCCGCCCTCCAGCGAAGGCTAGGAGTTGCACTTTGGCCGGCAGTGGCCCTGATCTCGGGCCATGAGGCGGCCGGCCTGGCACCCGAGTATGCGATAAAGAACGTTCAGAGCGATATAAGTGCGTTTGTTACGCGCATCAAGGACCTTATCTGGCGAGCCAGGCTCAACTCACAGACGTGGTTCTTCGACAGGATGCTTGTTTGCGGCGGAGGGGCGGCGATTCCATGTATAGTCGAGGCCCTGTCCCCGCTATTCAGGTATGGGGTTACGGTGTTGGACCCATTTCGTGGGTTACCCCATCGGTGCGGGAGTCTCTCAAAGAAGCCGATGCCGCCCGCCTCGACGCTCTTTGCCGTAGCAATGGGGCTCGCGCTTAGGGCACGATACGTCAGCACCGGATACGGTAGCAATTCGCGTTCGGCCTTACCGGGCCACAAGCGACTCTTGGGCCATTGACCGACCATGCCGATCATCTATGTCCATGAGGCGGCGCTTCCCGAGAGAAAAGCAAGATCGATTCAGGTGCTAAACACTTGCGTCAGTCTCGCCAAGCTGGGAATCGCAGTTCACCTCTTGGTCGATCGGCTCACTCTCGAGACCCCAGCCGACGTCGCAGACTTCTACGGCCTCGTTCTGCCCGCGAACATGACGATCACCGGTAAGGCCGAATCTGGCAGCCGGCATGCAGTCCGAGCCTTACTCAAACAGAGCTCGCCACAAAAGCCCCTTCTCTACGCGAGAAACCTCAGAACGGCGCGGAAGCTCCTTCCTTTGAGCAGAAGCACCAAAACACCTCTTGTTTACGAGGCGCACAAGATGACGTTTATGGTGGTCTCGGACGAGGCGAGGCTTGCAGGGCTCTCGCCGAGGCGAGTTCGACACAAAGCGATGCGCACGTTCAAGGCGGAGAGCGAGGTCCTCGATATGGCGGCCGGACTTGTCTGCACGTCTGACGCCGCTGCGGCGCTGAGCAGGACTCTGTTTGGCCGGGACCACAAGGTGATCGTCGCAAGGAATGGTGGGCCGGAGCCGGTCGTGCCCGCAGGAGCGAACAAGGAAACGGCGGCGAGCGGAAGCGACGGCGGCCTTTTGCGAGTCGTATATGTGGGCAGTATGGGCGGCTGGAAGGGCACTGAGACGCTTCTTGAATCGCTGCGCTATCTTGAGGGTTGCCAACTTGTCGTTGTCGGCGCAAGGGCCTCAAACCTCTTTGATAGTGCCAGATCGCTCCCGGCGGACAGGCTCTCTTTCACTGGCTATCTTGCGCCTCGCGATGTCATGCCCTTCCTTCACTCGAACGATTTCACGGCAGCCGTGATACCGCTGCCAGCGGGACACTCTTCGGAACCCGCGTTTTTCACCTGTCCGTTGAAGCTTTTTCAATACATGGCGGCCGGGATACCAGTTGTTGCGAGCGATGTGCCTTCCCTGCGAGAGATACTTCGGCACCGACAAAACGCCTATCTCGTGAGGCCGGATGACGCAGAATCGCTTGCAGACGGCATTAAGACAGTTGCATTTGACACGCAACTAGCGCTTGATCTCATGACAAACGGCCTCGAGACAGCGAGGCGGCATACATTCTTGAAGCGTGCAGAGAAACTCGCATCATTTCTGAAGGAGCTCGTTCCTGGCATATAGTATGGTTATTAGAGGGAGGATTGCAGGAGAAGAGGTGCGCAGCAAGTTGCGGATATCTGAATTGAAGGTGGTATTCTTTGACCTCGACGGGACGCTAACTGATTACGAGGCGTCGGTCGATTATGCGACCACTAAGTTGTGGGAGAGGATAGAAGATGTATGTCCCTTGGACCTTTATAGCTTCCTGCGTGCTCAGTGGGATTTCTTGGCCGAGCTAGAGGAGAAGGACGCAAAGGGGGAGATCCCGCGGACGCTTCTCAAGGACCGGAGGGCGAGAACCGAGCAGTTCTTGAGGAGCCTGGGGCCGGGGCTCGTCGAGCGTTTTGAGGATGTGGGCGAGGTTTACACGCGTTATAGGCAGGAGAGCCTCACGCTCTATCCGGGAACCGTGGAGGTGCTGGCCGACCTCGGAAGGCGATACGCCCTCGGCGTCATCACGGAGGGCGACGGACAGATGCAGAGAACCCAGCTTAAGGAGGCGGGCCTGGTCGATTTCGACTATGTTGTCATCTCCGACGAGGTTGACATTCACAAGCCTGACAGCACTTTATACCGCAGGGCCTGCGAGATGGCTGGGGTCTTGCCTCGTCAAGCGGCGCTTGTCGGCGACAGGATTGACTGGGACATCGTGCCGGCGGCAAAGATCGGGATGCTAACGGTCCTGTGCCGTCAGCAGAGGCACTATCGAAAGCACGAGGTGGACATCGGGCAGGCTGATTATACAATAGGGAACATCAAGGAGCTGCTGGCGATACTCAAGTGATTGTGGCATAGGTTACCTCGGACGACAAAATGAAAAGAACCCTGTTATTGCTCCAAGCGATGCGGCCCAAGCAATGGACCAAGAACGTTCTCCTGTTCGGCGGCATCGCCTTCTCAAAGCATCTCTTCGAGGCGGACTTGTTCGCGAGGTCTTTTCTTGGGTTTCTGGTCTTCTGCGTCCTTTCCGGGTTTGTCTATGTCGTAAATGACGTTACCGACATCGAGGAAGATAAGAAACACCCCGAGAAGCGGCATCGTCCGATCGCCTCGGGAGCGCTCTCCCCATCATTCGCTATCCTCGCGGCCTCAGTCCTCGCCGCAATTGCGCTGGTTGTCAGTTTCTGGCTCTCAGCCGGTTTCGGGATTGTCTCAGCTCTGTATCTCGCGGTGATGATGGCCTATTCATACATCCTGAAGCACATCGTCCTGCTGGACATCATGACCATCTCCGCTGGCTTCGTTATCCGCGCTCTGGCCGGCGCCATCGTCATTCGTGTTGAGTTCTCCAGCTGGCTCATTGCCTGCACGATTTTTCTTTCGCTTTTCCTTGCGATCGCCAAGCGCCGCCACGAGCTCGTGAGCCTCGGAGACAACGCGGCGGCCCACCGTTTCATCCTTAAGGAATACACGCCTCAGCTGCTTGACCAGATGATCAGCATCGTTACCGCTGCGACGATTATGGCTTACTCGCTTTACACGGTCTCGCCCGAGATCGCGAAGAAGTTCGGGACGAGATATCTTTTCATCACGATACCTTTCGTCCTTTACGGCCTTTTCCGCTATCTTTATATCGTCTATCGCAAGGAGATGGGTGGCAGCCCGGCTCAGATTCTCCTCGAGGACACGCCGCTGATAATCGACATCTTGCTCTGGATAGTCTGCATCTTAGCGCTAGTCTATTGGCCTGGCCCGCATCCTCTTTAGATGACAAAACCTCCCCCTTACCAAGGTAGCATCCCCGGACGAGCCGACAGCAGAGCTTTGATGGGTGGCTTCTTGTGATGAGTGGGCTGGTGAGGAAAACGACCCATATCGAACGGCCTTGTCCGTATGGGGGACGACAGCTATGCCGTGTGTCGAGAAAAGCCAGCCTGAGTTACCTGCCGGGGAGCGGGCCGTGGATAGATAGGAGGCGGGAGTAACGGCAGTCGGAAGATGCAAAATATGTATTTGATTTTCTTGCATTGTCATATACGTTCAATCGATCTCGATGTGCAAATTTGGGATTTCTCTGAGATTCTCCTGAACCAGCAAAGAACGAGCGAAGAATGAGGAAGATGCATAAGATGGCGAAAGAACCAGCGCTTTCTAATGGTAAGAGAAGGGCGCGCCGGAAGACCTCGAAAAGAAGAACCTACGGTCCCATTCCCGACCTTCAGTCTTATCTGCGTCCCGATTGGTGGCGGTCGCTCTTCGGCAGCCTCTACCTGAAGACCGATGGTGATGTTGTGGGTGACGAACGCATCACCAGGATGGAAGTTGACCGTATCTGCGAGCTGGTCCATCTCCAACCGGATGAGGATATTCTCGATCTGTGTTGTGGCCAGGGACGCCACTCATTGGAGATGGTAAGGCGGGGATACCGGAGTGTTCACGGGCTCGATCGTTCTCGGTTCTTGATCAGAAAGGCAAAGTCCCTTGCAACTAATGAGGGGCTCAGCGTTGATCTTCGAGAGGGTGATGCGCGAAAGCTACCCTATTCCCCGGACAGCTTCGAGGTAGTCCTCCTCCTGGGCAACAGTTTCGGGTACTTTGAAAACCCAAGCGAAGATGTCATGGTGCTAAAGGAGGTATTTCGCGTACTCAAGCCTTCGGGACGTTTTCTTTTGGATGTCGCGGACGGTGAGTACGTAGCAGCTCACTACGAAGCTCGCTCCTGGGAATGGATTGACGACAGGATGTTTGTTTGCCGGGAGCGGATGCTTGTCCAGAAAGACCGCCTCATCTGCCGCGAGGTGATCACGCACGTAGAAAAAGGCGTGCTGACGGACCAAATCTACGCGGAACGCCTCTACACCAAAAGCGATCTGCAGGGTCTTTTGAAGACAGTGGGTTTCACCGAAGTGGTTGTTCAAGACAACCAGGAAATGGAATCGAGCCGCAACCAGGACCTCGGCATGATGGCCCGGCGGATATTCGTGACCGCCTCGGCAAGAAAAGAGTGGACCCCAAGACCCGCCAGAAAGAGAGAGTTCATCCAAGTAGCGGTGATTCTGGGAGACCCCGAAAAGTCTGACCCTATTAAGCCCAACAACACGTTCGATGAGGATGACTTCAGCACCATCGACGAGTTGAAGACTGCCCTGGGCTCCATTTCTGGCCGAAAATTCGTTTATATTAAGCGCCACGACCGGCTGCTGAATGACCTCGTGCGCCTACGCCCCAAAATAGATTATGTGCTCAACCTTTGCGACGAAGGCTATGATAACGATCCTCGGAAAGAGCTGCACGTCCCTGCGTTGCTTGAAATCCTTGGAATCCCCTACACCGGCTCAGGACCCCGGTGTCTTGCCAGCTGCTACGACAAGTCGATGATAAAAGGCATTGCTCAGGAGATGGGAATCCCCGTCCCCTTGTCCTCCATTGTTCTGCCCGATGCACAGAGTATAGAAATCGCTGTATCCTATCCTGTCATAGTGAAGCCCAATTTGGGCGATTCCAGTTTCGGCATTTTCGCTGACAGCGTGGTGGAAAGCGAAGAAGCTCTGGTTGATGCAGTTAGCCGTTTGCGGGAGCAGTTTGGGTATGATAAGCCCATCCTTGTGGAGGAGTTTCTCACCGGTAAGGACCTAACGGTAGGAATTATAGGGCAACCAGGCGGTTCCTATCAGGTGCTCCCCATAACCCAGGAAGATTACTCGACCCTGCCCCCGGACCTGCCCAGAATCTGCGGTTATGAGGCAAAGTGGTGCCCCGACTCTCCATACTGGAAAATCAAGACCATTCCCGCCGATCTTCTCTCAAGTGTGGAAGAAACGATTGTCGAGTGGTGCCTTCTGCTTGCGGGCCGGGTCGAATGTCGCGATTACTTCCGGTTTGATTGGCGCCTGGATGGCGAAGGCAGTCCCAGATTACTCGAGGCGAATCCGAACCCTGGCTGGTGCTGGGACGGCCACTTAGTAAAAGCGGCTGCGCTGGCCGGCATGTCCTACGCAGATGCGATCCATAGTATTCTGGCCGCCGCTGAGGAGCGGATAGGAATCACTGAAAAGGTATTGAAGCGGCTCGGGCATTAATCAGAAACGAGCAACTCATAGCGTCCATCCGAGGGACCTGTGCATTTATCGATAACTATTGCGCCAATCTCCAAGGAAACCGACTCCGGGCATGTCATCGCTATTCCAGTTGGCCTCGAAGGGCTCTTAGAATACTATCCCTCGAGGTCAGACGCCATCTCGTTGACCTCCTCGGCCCCCTCTGCCAAAAACCTCTCCTCTTCCGGCGCCAAGATATTGATGAGGCGCTGGAACTCACCCGCGTGGACACGCTCTTCATTCGCTATGTCGTGCAGGACAGCCTTGGCCAGCTTGTTGTCGGTTGCATCCACGATCGACTCATACAAATGGACCGCCTCTTCCTCGGCGGCAAGCGTCAATCTCAGCGCCCGGAGAAGCTCCGAATCGGTCAGCTTCCGGCCCGGAACGACCCCGCTGAATGGATTCACGAACTCTGCCATCGTTCAGCCTCCTTCTTTGATAAAACAACTCCACAACAACAATTGCTGTTAGTATAAACTCCCCAAAAATCACGTTCAAGCTTTCGGAGGGGTCGCCTACTCAGCTTCCGATACGGGCCGTGCTTGCTTTGCCACCTCAGCTATCGCATCGAGCTTCTGCTTGACCTCACCTGACAGATTCTCGACTGGGACGAAGTCTACTAGTTCATGGAATGATCGTTTGGCCATATCGTTATAGAGCCCCAATTTCTCGTAGTAGTTCTCGAATAGAGGCGTCAGGAACTCGTCGCTGACCTTCATCTCCCCGTCCCAGGGTGAGCCCTTCTTGAGTGTCTTCATCGCATCCTCCAGGGTGGCAATCTCCTTCTGCATCGTTTCTCCTCGCCTCTTAACCTCCGCTGCCTCGAATACCAGTCCCGGTGCCTTTTTTCTGGCCGTGCTTTCAGCGTAGGCAATGAGCACATCACGGAAGCATAGATAGCTCTCGATCTCGCGCCGCTCCCACATCAACCAGACGAGCCCTTTCTCATCAGCAGGGCTCTTGTCATGCCTGTCGAAAAGCGCCACGCCCTTCAGGTCCGGGAACGCCTCTCTCAGTGGGTAGAAGTGCTTGTTTACTCCGCCCGTGATGTCGGTCGTGTAGCGGACAAAGGGCCGCTCAAGAGCCTTGAGCGCTCCCTGGTGGTCCAGACGCTTCGCAAACGCCCTCAAGATGTCGAGGTCTGTCTCCCCCTCCAGATACAACACCCAGCCGGTTTGCTCCGCAAGATAGTACTGGTCGTAACCGATCTCCTTCAGGGACTTCAGCACCTCGTCCTTCCGGGCTGCCAGCATACGGTGAGGCCGACCGACGAACGCCACCACCGTGTCCTTGCTCGCGGCCTCGTTCAAAAGGACCTCGGAATGGCTTGCTGCGATGATCTGGTTGTCGTTCT
Source organism: bacterium (assembly GCA_035527515.1). Classification (NCBI taxonomy): domain Bacteria; species bacterium. The sequence continues at coordinate 2,406 of DATLAJ010000126.1, read as the reverse complement.
CGCGGGCTACATCAGTCAGTAGTTCATAAGTCTGCCTCTGCCGGAGCATCTCAAGATGGGCTGCTGGCTCATCGAGCAGTAGGACAGCGCCAGGATTCGCATACATATATGCAAGGACGAGAAGCGTCTGCTGGAGACCTCGACCAGACGACGATAGGTCGAGAGTTATGCCACGTTCGCTATAACTCATCGTTACCTCACCACGTTCGGCGATATACTCGGGCAGGTTGAGCTCGCACCCGAAAAGCCGCTGTATCTGTCCGGTCAGCCTCTCCCAAGAGCCATTAGTCTCCTGATATACCTTGTAGCAGAGATTGCGGAGGACCTCTGCGGTTCTTCCTTCGCCGATTCGAACGTTGATAGCACCCTCGTCGAGCCTTGTCTCAGCGGCAGCAAGGCCGGACATGGGTGGAAGAAAAGCCAGCCTAACGCCTTCCGCCTCTTCGGGAACGAACATTCTCTCAGGATTCTTTGCCTCGCTGAGGCGCAACGGGCGACAATAAAACGACTCCTCGTTGGCATAGTAGAACTCAAATCCGCACTTCCATTCGGCGCCTCGCGTTATGCCTTGCACCCTCACGTCTATGAAAGCGGGGTCCCTCCCTTGTGTGCCCGGTTTTTTCACCCTGAGTTCATGCCAGAGCAGTTTCGTCCCCGGCACCGGGAGCATGATGAGGTCTTGCCTGTTGATGGTGATGCCCGGTCGCTTTTCTGGGGTCTTCTGCCCCTTCCGCTTCTCAGTCCAGTGCCTCAGACCCAGCTCCCACAAAGATAGTGCCTGAAGAGCTGATGTCTTGCCGGAGTTGTTGGGGCCGATGAAGACGACGGGATTCCCGAGCTCTATCTCGACACTCTTGAATCGCTTGAAGTTTCTGATGATCAGCTTCGTAAGCATTGCGCAGTCCTTGTCAGACTATCACTCTAATCGTTCCCCAATTCCGACACATTCTAACAGCGTTGCCACCAAGAAGGCCAGCTAAAGACATCCCCTACCTCGCCTTCACCTTCTTAACTGCCAGATTGCACGCAACGAGCACTGCGTCCCAGACGGGGGCGAAGGGAGGAGAGTAGGCGAGGTCGTAACGCGCGGCCTCCTCGACGGTCAGACGATTGAACAGCGCACAGGCTAGCACATTGGTTCGGGCGAGCACACCATCCTCGCCGACTACCTGACCACCGAGCAGCCTGCCGCCAACTCGCTCGAATACGAGCTTCACTCGCATCTTCCGGGCTCCGGGGTACGTCCCAGACCTGGACCTCGCGCTCGCAACGACCGTCTCGTAATCGAGGCCGAGTTTCTTGGCCTCCTTTTCCGTCAGGCCGCCCCGCCCGATCTCAATATCAAATGTCTTAGAGATCGCAGTCGAGGTGATTCCCTTGAAGACCGAATAGCCGCCAGCCGCGTTGTCTCCCGCTATCCTTCCTTGCTTGTTGGCGGTCGTCCCAAGAGCCACCCACACCTTCCTGCCGGTCACGATGTCCTGCGACTCGCAGCAATCGCCAGCGGCGAAGATGCTCTCGTCCGACGTCTTCTGCTTCCAATCCGTGGCGATGGCGCCAGTTCCTCCGAGCTGTATCTTCGCCTCCTTTGCGAGGCGCACGTTGGGCCTGATCCCGAGGGCCAAGAACACCATGTCGGCGGGATACTGCTTGCCCCCTGCCACGACCGCGCGGACGTATCCATCCTCACCAAGCACCACCTTCTCAAGCGGCGACGAAAGCGCCAACCCAACCCCCTGCTTCTCAAGATGCGCCTCGACCAGCGATGTGAGCTCATCGTCCATCGTGCCCAGAACGTTCGGCAGCATCTCGACGATCGTTACCGAAAGCTCGTTCCGCGACAGCGCCTCGGCCATCTCAAGACCGATGTAACCGCCACCAACGATGACCGCATTCTTCGGGCCGCGTTCCCTTATGTAATTTATTATCGCGTCAGCATCAGCAAGCGAGTGAAGCACAAACACGTTCGGCGCAGAAAGGCCCGGAATTGGCGGCCTAATAGGCGAGGCGCCAGGGCTCAACACCAGTCGGTCGTATGCTATCTCGCACTCCTTGCCTAATTCCAAGTCCCTGTAGGTGACCGTCTTGGCGGTCGGATTGATACCGAGCACATCGTGCCTGATCCGAACATCGAGGTTGCGCTTTTCCCGCAGATTCTCAAGGGACACAGCAATCACCTCGCGCCTGTCCTTGATGTAACCGGCGATGAGATAAGGCAGCTCGCAGAACCCAACTGAAACGTGCTCAGTCTTCTCAAAAACCACAATCTCAAGCCCGGGGTTGACGCGCCTCGCCCGGCTTGCAGCGCTTAGGCCCCCGGCTGAGGCCCCCACAACGACCAGTTTGTTGACTGTCCTGTTCATTATCACGATTCTCCACTGTCAAAGTTGCGAATTCCCGCAAAGA